>NZ_JBHXRU010000068.1:0-33626 GCF_042716255.1 Streptomyces sp. NPDC058662
GCGCCGGACAGGTGCAGGCGATGTGGCCGGCGGTGCTGGAAGCGGTCAAGAACCGCCGCCGCTTCACCTGGATCCTGCTCAGCCAGAACGCGCAGGTCACCGGCTTCGACGGCGCCACCCTGCAGCTCGGCTTCCCCAACGTCGGCGCCCGCGACAACTTCGCCAGCAGCGGCAGCGAGGACGTCCTGAAGACGGTGCTGGCCGAGCAGTTCCAGGTCAACTGGAGGATCGAGGCCGTGATCGGCGGGGGCGGCGGCGCGCCGGCCCCGATGCAGAGCTCCTCGTACGCGGCCCCGCAAGCGCCCTCCCACAGTCCGCCGCCCGCGGCGCCCGCCCAGCAGTACCAGCCGCCGCAACAGCAGCAGCAGCCCCACCAGTCGCCTCCCGCCCCGCAGCCCCCCGCACGGCAGGCGCCCCCGCCGGTCGCTCCCGAGGACGACGTACCCGAGGAGGACGATCCCGACCTGGTCGAGAGCGCCCTGACGGGACACGACCTCATCGTGCGCGAGCTCGGCGCCACGGTTGTGGAGGAATACACGAATGAGTAGGCGCCGGTAGTTGGGTGGCCGCACGAAGGCCTTCCCGCTGCGCGGGCTAGTCTGAGCAGCGTGAAGGTCCTCGTCATCGGCGGCGGCGCCCGCGAACACGCCCTGTGCCGCTCTCTGTCCCTCGACCCCGACGTCTCCGCGCTGTACTGCGCTCCCGGCAATGCCGGTATCGCCGAGGTGGCGGAGCTCCGACCGGTCGACCCCCTCGACGGCGGGGCCGTCGCGGCCCTCGCCACCGGACTCGGCGCCGGCCTGGTGGTCGTCGGCCCGGAGGCCCCGCTGGTCGCCGGCGTCGCCGACGCCGTCCGTGCCGTCGGCATCCCCGTCTTCGGGCCGTCCGGCGAGGCCGCGCTGCTCGAAGGCTCCAAGGCCTTCGCCAAGGACGTGATGGCCGCGGCCGGGGTGCCGACCGCGCGCAGTTACGTCTGTGCCACCGCGGAAGAGGTCGACGCCGCCCTCGACGCCTTCGGCGCCCCCTACGTCGTCAAGGACGACGGCCTCGCCGCCGGCAAGGGCGTCGTGGTCACCGAGGACCGGGCCGCCGCCCGCGCCCACGCCCTCGGCTGCGACCGCGTCGTCATCGAGGAGTACCTCGACGGCCCCGAGGTGTCCCTCTTCGCCATCACCGACGGCGTCACCGTGCTCCCGCTCCAGCCCGCCCAGGACTTCAAGCGGGCCCTGGACGGGGACGAGGGCCCCAACACCGGCGGCATGGGCGCGTACTCCCCGCTCCCGTGGGCCGACCCGAAGCTGGTCGACGAGGTCATGGAACTGGTCCTCCAGCCGACCGTCGACGAGCTCCGCCACCGGGGCACCCCGTTCTCCGGGCTGCTCTACGCGGGCCTCGCCATCACCGGCCGCGGTACCCGGGTCATCGAGTTCAACGCCCGCTTCGGCGACCCCGAGACCCAGGTGGTCCTGGCCCGGCTGCGCACCCCGCTCGCGGGCGTGCTGCTGAACGCCGCCAACGGCACCCTGGACACGCTGCCGCCGCTGCGCTGGAGCGAGGACGCGGCCGTGACCGTGGTCATCGCCTCGCACAACTACCCCGAGACCCCGCGCACCGGGGACCCGATCGAGGGCCTGGCCGAGGTGGCCGCCGAGGACGGGCCCGACGCGTACGTCCTGCACGCGGGGACCCGGCGCGAGGGCGACGCCGTCGTCAGCGCGGGGGGCCGCGTGCTGTCGGTGACGGCGACCGGTTCCGACCTGGCGCAGGCCCGGGCGAAGGCGTATAAGGCCGTCGCACGCATCCGGCTCGACGGCTCCCAGCACCGTACGGACATCGCGGCGAAGGCGGCCGAGGGCCGCTGAACCGGGGTTCGGCAGGCCGCGGGCCCGGTGCGCAGGAGATGCGCCCGGGCCCGCGGGCGTGTCCGGGCGCGCGGGCGGGCGAGTGCATCCGGCCGAGTTCGAACGCACTCAGCTTTACCCAAAGCCATTCCATCGGGTGATCGTCACCCGGTCTGCCTGACGTCCGGGCGTGCCCCAACTAGGGTGCGGCGCAAGCATTCCGGCACTTGGCCCACCGGCATTGCGATGTCAGTGGCGGGTGTCACAGTGGGGGAGTGAGCAAAGCCGCCGCAGGGCAGAGGGGGTGAGGTCCGGCCGTGTCCGGAACCGGTTCGATCATGGAAGTGGGCGTGCCGTCCGCACGTTCCCGCGCCTTGGCCGTGCTGCGCGTGCGCAGCAGGGCCCTGGCCGTCGCGCTGCTGCCCGCCGCCCTCGCGGTGGTGCTGGTGGCCGCCCGGGCGACGGACCGGCTGGCCGGTGACCCCTGGCCCGCGGTGACGGTCGTGGTCTGCGCGGTCGCCGCGCTCGTGCTGCTCGTCGCCGGGGTCTTCGCCGCGGTGGTGCTGCGGGCGAGTCCCGCGGTGACGCCGACGGTGCCGCTGTCGGAGGCCGCCGCCCCCGATCTCTACCGCCTGGTGCGGGAGCTGGCCGACCGCATGGATGTGCCGGCGCCGTCCGCGATAGCGCTGACGCCGGACTGCGACAGCTGGCTGGAGGACCGCACGCACGCGGCCCACCGGCGGGGCGCGATACCCGCCGGCCCGGAGTCCGAGCCGGGAGCCGCTCCCGTCCTGGTGATCGGCTCGCCGTTCCTGTGGTGGATGCGGGTGGCGGAGCTGCGGGCGGTCCTCGCGCCGGTCGTCGCCGGTACGGGCCCCTCCGCCCATCCGGACATAGCCGACGCGCGTGGCTTCGTACGGGGCCTGGACGCCGCCGTGGACGTGGGCGGCCGGCGCGGCCTGGGCTGGATCGCGGGGACGGCGCGGCTGCTGCTGCGGCTGTGCCGCGTGGACGCCGCCGAGATGGAGCGCGGGGTGGCCGCGGCCGCCTCGGACCGTGCACAGGGTGTGGACTACGGGCTGCGCATCGTCGCCCAGGAGCAGGTCGGGCTCGCGTACGCGGGCTGGGACCGGCTGCTGACGCGGGTCGCGCTGCCCGCCTGGCGGATGGGCCGCTGGCCCGCCCGCCTCGATGCCGGGGTGGTGTCCGCCCTGACCGAGCTGTCCCGGCGGGACCGGCTGGCCGAGGGGTTCACCCCGCGGCTCGGCGAGCGCCCCGCGTGCGATCTGCTGGAGCGCCCCGGTGCGGTCGACGAGGCCGCCTCGCTGCTGGCCGCGCGGCTTTTCCACGGCGGTCCGGCCGAGACGGGTCAAGAGTGGTCGCCGGTGGACTGGGACGCGTACCCGGAGGAGGTCGTGGACCGCAAGTGGCGCACCGAGGCCGCCCGGCTCCAGGCGGCCCTGGACGCCCTCGCCGTACCTCCGGGCTCCCCCGGGCGGGCGGTCTCGACGACGGGGCCCGCCTCGCCCGACCGCCCGACGGCCCCCGCGACCGCGGCAGCCGTCGCGGCGGACCCGGAGCCCGCGGGCGCCCCGGCCGGCGTGCCGGGCACGAAGACTTCGGTCGCCTCGGCGACCACGGCAGGTGTGCCGGCCGCCCCGGCCCTGGTCGGATCGGCGGCCGTGACCGGCGCGACCGGTTCGCCGGCCGCCGGTGCCGAAGCGGGCGCCGGCGGATCCGCGAGCAGGGGTGCCCGGGTCGGGACGGGTGGGCCGGGAGCGGCCGCGCGCGCCGCGAGGACCGAGGGCCCGGAGGGTTCCGTCCACCCCGCGGGCCGTCCGGACGACGCCTCTGCCGCGCCCGCGGGAGGCGGAGCGGTGCGGCCGGGGTACGACGAGGCCGGGCCGGAGGGCTCGGACGGGTTCGCCGGGCCGACGCTGGAGCGGGTGCTGGGCTACCTCACCGACGCCTCCGGCACCGGTGCGGCGGGAGAGTCGCTGGCCGGACGGCTCAGCGGCGACCTCGCCCGGGAGGAGCGGACCGGCACCACCACCGCCGGGGCCGGGACGGCGCACGGCGCGGACGCCGTGCCCCTGTTCCCGCTCCAGCCGCCGCGCAGCGGGCGGGACCTGCTGGCCGACCACGTGACGGCGATGGTCTGCTGCGCGGCCGTGGACTCCGCCGGGGCAGCCCCCGGCCTGGACTGGCTCGACGGGCCGGTCCTCCTGGTCGGCGGCGAGCGCCGCTCGGACCTGGCGTCGCATGTGCTGTGCCTGGTCGAGGACGGAGACCCCGCCCCGCTGCGGGGCTGGCTCGCGGAGATCGGTGTACGCCCGGAGAAGCCGGTCCGGCTGCTCTGACGACCAGCCCCGCCCGGCTGGTCTGGCCCGGCTGCGCCGTAGGCGGACGAGGCCCCGGCTCGGTTGGTCTGCCCTACCCCGCCCGGCCGCGACCGCCCGGCCGGGCGGTCGGCCTGCCGCCCGCCGGGCCGCCATTCCCCGGGTTCGGGCCGCGCCCCGAAGGGGTGGACGCTCGTACAGGCAAGCGGACGGCAATGTTCCGGTCACGTCAATTCGCGACGAACGGTGACGGACTGCGTGCGTTATGTGATGTGCTGGGACCGGTAGCGGTCCGGTGACCGGGAAACGTACACCGGCGCGGAGTTGTCCGTTCGGGGGAGCGAGGGAGGGGAGCCGTCATGGGTGCGGATCAGATCCGGCGTTGGGAGTCAGGGGCGCTCGCGCACGCGGTGACGGACCCGTTCGGGCAGGGCCCCCTGCCCTGGTTCCGGGGCAGTGAGCTCTACTTCGACGACACCGGCCAGGTCGTCCCCTGGTACGTGGACCCGGCGGCGGCGGCGACGGGCTCCGACCGGATCCCCCGCGCCCGGACCGACGGGGGCAACGGCGGCCCCCGTACCGCCGACGACGTGCACCGCCAGATCAAGGGCTTCACCTCCACCGGCGCCGTCACCCCGGGCGAGGCCATCGACTTCCACATCACCGTCGACCCGCCCCAGCAGTTCTCCGTCGACGTCTACCGCATCGGCCACTACGGCGGTGACGGAGCCTCCAAGATCACCACCAGCCCCCGCCTCTCCGGCATCGTCCAGCCGCCCCCCCTCACCGCCGACCGCACCGTCTCCTGCCACCACTGGTGGATGTCCTGGCGCCTGCAGGTCCCCTCGTACTGGAGCGTCGGCGCGTACGTGGCCGTCCTCACCACCGCCGACGGCTACCGCTCCCACATCCCCTTCACGGTCCGCGACGACCACCCCGCCGACCTCCTGCTGCTGCTCCCCGACATCACCTGGCAGGCCTACAACCTCTACCCCGAGGACGGCCGCACCGGCGCGAGCCTCTACCACGCCTGGGACGAGCGGGGCCGGCTGCTGGGGGAGCAGGACGCGGCCATCACCGTCTCCTTCGACCGCCCCTACGCGGGCGCCGGCCTGCCCCTGCACGTCGGCCACGCCTACGACTTCATCCGCTGGGCCGAGCGCTACGGCTACGACCTCGCCTACGCCGATGCCCGCGACCTGCACGCGGGCCGCGTCGACCCCACCCGCTACCGGGGCCTGGTCTTCCCCGGCCACGACGAGTACTGGTCGGCCCCCATGCGGCGCACGGTCGAACGCGCCCGCGGCCACGGCACCTCCCTCGTCTTCCTCTCCGCCAACACCATGTACTGGCAGGTCGAACTCTCCCCGGCGCCGTCGGGGACCGACGACCGGCTCCTGACGTGCCGAAAACGCCGCGGCCCCGGCCGCCCCAGCCTGTGGAGGGAGGTGGACCGCCCCGAGCAGCAGCTGCTCGGCATCCAGTACGCGGGACGGGTCCCCGAGCCCGCCCCCCTCATCGTGCGCAACGCCACGCACTGGCTGTGGGACTCCTCCGGCGCCGGCGAGAACGACGAACTCCCCGGGCTCGTCGCGGGCGAGGCCGACCGGTACTTCCCGCGCACCCAGCTGCCCGAGCACCAGGACCGGATCCTGCTCGCGCACAGCCCGTACGCCGACAGCGAGGGCCACCGCCGCCATCAGGAGACCTCGCTGTACCGGGCCCCCAGCGGCGCCCTGGTCTTCGCGTCCGGCACCTTCGCCTGGTCCCCGGCCCTGGACCGCCCGGGCCACGTCGACGAGCGGGTCCAGCGGGCCACCGCCAACCTCCTCGACCGCATCTGCAAGCGCGACTGACACACCCCTGGCCACGAGCGGGTCCGCAGGTGCGCGAGAATCGGAGTGCGCTCAGTCGGAACCACAGGGAGAGACCGTGTCCGGATTCGTAGAAAAGCCCGAGCCGGTACAGGTGCCGGGCCTCGTCCACCTCCACACCGGCAAGGTGCGCGAGCTCTACCGGGACGAGGACGGCAATCTCGTCATGGTCGCCAGTGACCGCATCTCCGCCTACGACTGGGTGCTCCCCTCGGAGATCCCCGACAAGGGCCGGGTGCTCACGCAGCTGTCCCTGTGGTGGTTCGACCAGCTCGCGGACCTCGTCCCGAACCACGTCCTCTCCACCGAGCTGCCCGCCGGCGCCCCCGCCGACTGGGTCGGCCGCACGCTGGTCTGCCGCAACCTGGACATGGTCCCGGTGGAGTGCGTGGCCCGCGGCTACCTCACCGGATCCGGCCTCACCGAGTACGAGCTGACCCGTACCGTCTGCGGCCTGGCCCTCCCCGAAGGGCTCGTGGACGGCTCCGAGCTGCCCGCCCCGATCTTCACCCCGGCCGCCAAGGCCGCAGTCGGCGAGCACGACGAGAACGTCTCCTACGAGGAAGTGGCCCGTACCGTCGGCGCCGAGACGGCGGCGCTGCTGCGTCAGACCACCCTGGCCGTCTACGCGCGGGCCCGCGACATCGCCCGCGAGCGCGGACTGATCCTCGCGGACACCAAGTTCGAGTTCGGCTTCGACCCCGAGAGCGGAGTCCTGATCGCCGCCGACGAGGTGCTGACCCCGGACTCCTCCCGCTTCTGGCCGGCCGACCAGTGGGAGCCGGGCCGGGCGCAGCCGTCCTTCGACAAGCAGTTCGTCCGCGACTGGCTGACCTCGCCGGCCTCCGGCTGGGACCGCGGGGGCGAGCTCCCGCCGCCCGCGCTGCCGCGCGAGGTCGTCGAGCAGACCCGCGCCAAGTACGTCGAGGCGTACGAGCGGCTCACCGGCCAGACCTGGACGGCGGCGACGGGCATCGCCGACGCCCCCCGGACCGGCGCCGCGGAGGCCTGAGACACGAAGAAGGCCCCGGTCGTGACGACTGGGGCCTTCTTGCTACGGAGCGGACAACGCGACTCGAACGCGCGACATCCACCTTGGCAAGGTGGTGCTCTACCAACTGAGCTATGTCCGCATGCGCCGTAACGCGAGACCTACTATACCCAACCCCGCTGCCGTGCGAGACGTACCGCCGTGTGCCGGTTCTCGGCCCCCAGCTTCGTCGCCGCGGAGGACAGGTAGTTCCGTACGGTGCCCTGCGACAGCGAGGCCCGCTCCGCGATCTCCGCGACCGGGGCGCCGTCGGCCGCGAGCTCCAGCACCTCCGCCTCGCGGGCCGTCAGCGGCGAGTCCCCCGCGCTGATCGCGTCGGCCGCCAACTCCGGGTCCACATAGCGCCCTCCGGCGTGCACGGTCCGGATCAGCTCGGCGAGGCGCTGCGCGGAGACCGTCTTCGGTGCGAAGGCCCGCACCCCCGCCGCCAGGGCCCGCTTCAGGTGCCCCGGGCGGCCGTGACTGGTCACGATCATGGTCCGGCAGTCGGGGAGTTCGGCCCGCAGCGATGTGGCGACACTCACACCGTCGGCCCCCGGCATCTGCAGGTCCAGCACCGCGACGTCGGGCCGGTGCGCCCGCGCCATGGCCAGCGCCTCGGGCCCGGATGCGGCCTCGGCGACGACCAGCAGGTCGTCCTCCAGGGCGAGCAGCGCGGCCAGCGCGCCGCGGATCAGGTGCTCGTCGTCGGCGAGCAGTACGCGTACGGGGCTCATGCCCGCGCCTCCAGGTGTCGCAGTCGTGCGGCCGGTATCTCGGCGCGCAGCCGGAACCGGCCGCCGTCCACCGGTCCCGCCCACAGGGTTCCGTCCAGGGCCGCGAGCCGCTCGCGCAGCCCGGCCAGACCCGAGCCGAGGGGTCCCGCAGGCGCGGCGGGAGCCCGGTCGTTCTCCACCACCAGCGTCACGGAGCCGGCGTCCGGCGCGGTCAGGCGAATCACGCAGTGCTGCGCGTCCCCGTGGCGCAGCACATTGGTGGTGGCCTCGCGGACCACCCAGCCGAGCGCCGACTGGACCTCGGGCGGCAGCGGCCGGGCCGGCGCCTCGAAGTCGACCCGGCAGTCCATTCCGGCGGCGCTCAGCACCCCGCGGGCGCCCTCCAGCTCCACCGCGAGGTCCGCCTCGCGGTAGCCGCGCACGACGTCGCGGACCTCCCGCTGGGACTCCTGCGCGATCCGCTGGACCTCGATCATCTGCTCCACCGCCTCGGGCCGTTCGCGCCGCGCCAACTGGACGGCCAGCTCGCTCTTGAGCGCGATCACCGCGAGGTTGCGGCCCATCACGTCGTGCAGGTCGCGGCCGAAGCGCAGCCGCTCCTCGGCGACCGCCAGCTGCGCCTGCACTTCGCGGGCCCGGTCGAGCTCGTACACGGTCTTCAGCAGCCAGGAGGAGAAACCGCAGGTCAGAGTCAGGAAAGTGGAGGCCGTCAGGAGGGCGACGGTATAGCCGCCGGCCTCGAAGGCACTGCCGCCCGCCGCCAGGACCGCGACGACCCCGACGACCGTGGCGGTCGGCGGGACGAGCACCATGTGCCGGACCCGCTCCAGGGCGAGGGTCACCGCACCGCAGCTGAAGGCCACCGTGTTGACCACGACGCCGGGGCCGAAGCCGGGGTCCTCGACGATCCCGCTGGAGTGCAGGTGGAATACGAGCAGGCAGGTCACGGCAGTCAGCACGGGCAGCGCCACCATCAGCCGCACGGGCCGCCCCCGGCGTCCGGCCACCGAGTCCAGCGCCCGGGAGTACAGCACCCCGGTCACCGCGAGCACCGCCACCAGCAGCGGCACCAGGACCGCCGCCACCGTCGGCCCGATCCGCGCCGGGAGCAGTCCGAACAGCACCCCGAGGGCCTCGATGGCGACGAAGAGGTGGAAGGACCAGCGCGTGTACAGCTCGATCTTCCCCGCGCTGCTGCGGTTCCTCCACCAGCCGGTCAGTCTCGACACCGCCCCGCCCCCGTCCCTGTCGCCCAGCGATGCGGTTCCGGTGGAACCGCCGCTGGACAAGCAAACACCGTGATCATGATGCAGGCCGGCGCGGGGACCGCGCCCCCGGCCGCCGTTCCCCGTCCGCCGCGGGGAAGGGCACGTCCGAAAGCCAGCCTCGCCGCCTCCCGGTCGCCGCGGAAGTGCGTACTGTCATGGTTTTTGGTGACATGTGTCAGTGGTCCGGGGCAGTCCGGGGCTCCCGCGCCTGAAAGACACGGGGAAACACGAAGAAGGCCCCGGTCGTGATGACCGGGGCCTTCTTCACTGCGGAGCGGACGACGCGACTCGAACGCGCGACATCCACCTTGGCAAGGTGGTGCTCTACCAACTGAGCTACGTCCGCATGCATTGCACTGGGCAATGCGCTCATCACTCTACCCGATCCACCGGAGTGGTAGGGAAGTGATCAGAGCGGGTGACAGGGATCGCACACTGCGCCTTCCTCCTGGAAGGAGGATGTTCTACTACTGAACTACACCCGCACGACCTGCAGGGCTTCGGTTCGCGACCTCGCCCCTCGGCGTGATCCACACACTAGCGGACCCATGGGGGTGGATGGCAAATCGGCTCTCAGTGGGCCGCGTTGTAGGCCTCGTAGATCTTCTTGGGGATGCGGCCGCGCGGCGGCACCTCGAACTGGTGGGCCCGGGCCCAGGCCCGGACGACCGCGGGGTCGGGGGCGATGGACGTGTGCTTGAAGACCTTCCCGGAGCGTGACTGTCTGCGTCCGGCGGCCACGAAGGGGGCCAGTCCCTTCCGCAGTTTCTTTGCGTTGGCGACATTGAGGTCGATCTCGTACGACTTGCCGTCCAGAGCGAACACGACCGTTTCCGCCGCTTCCCCGCCGTCGATGTCGTCGGAGAGCGTGACTACTACGCGCTGCGCCACGGATATCGGTCCCTTCGTGCGCCACCGCCCCCTGCTGACGTGGGGTGATGTCGCCTGTGTGGATGTTTCGGAGCAATGCGTCTTTCTGCCCCCGTTGCGGAGCGGAAAAGGCTCCCGGCTTCGGGTGATTCCTTTGTACCCCGATTCCCAATGCATTGCGAAGCCCAGTTAATTGTCTGCGCGTGTCTCGCCGCAATGCCGGATGAGCGCTTTTCCGGCGGATTTTGCGAAGCGTTGGTGAAGCCGAAACGGGGCGGCGATCACGGTCGAAGCATATCTACCCGCGTAGAAATTTTCGCCGGGTACGCTGAGGGAACCGCCTTCGCACCAACCACCACACGGGAGTGCCAGTGGCACGCGTCGTAGTCGACGTCATGCTCAAGCCGGAGATCCTCGACCCCCAGGGCCAGGCGGTGCAGCGTGCACTGCCGCGCCTGGGCTTCGAGGGCATCGCCGACGTCCGCCAGGGAAAGCGTTTCGAACTGGAAGTGGAGGGCCCGGTCGACCAGGCCGCCCTCGACAGCATCCACAAGATGGCCGAGACCTTCCTCGCCAACACCGTCATCGAAGACTTCACCGTGAAGGTCGAGGCCTGACGGTGACCACTCGCATCGGAGTCGTCACGTTCCCCGGGACGCTCGACGACCGTGACTCACTGCGCGCCGTGCGCCTCGCGGGGGCCGAGCCGGTCTCGCTCTGGCACCGCGACAAGGACCTCCACCAGGTCGACGCGGTCGTCCTCGCGGGCGGCTTCTCCTACGGGGACTACCTGCGCGCCGGAGCCATCTCCCGGTTCTCCCCGGTGATGGAGACCGTCATCGAGCAGGCCAAGGGCGGCATGCCCGTCCTCGGCATCTGCAACGGCTTCCAGGTCCTCACCGAGGCCCACCTGCTGCCGGGGGCGATGCTCCGCAACAACCACCTGCACTTCATCTGCCGCGACCAGAAGCTGCGGGTGGAGAACGCGGAGAGCGCGTGGACCGGCGACTACACCGCCGGCCAGGAGATCTCCGTACCGCTCAAGAACATGGACGGCCGCTACACCGCCGACGAGCGCACGCTCGACGAACTGGAGGCCGAAGGCCGAGTGGCCTTCCGGTACGTGGACGTCAACCCCAACGGCTCGCTGCGCGACATCGCCGGCATCACCAACGCCGCGGGCAACGTCGTCGGGCTCATGCCCCACCCCGAGCACGCGGTCGAGCCGCTGGTCGGGACGGGCCGCACCGACGGCCTCCCGTTCTTCACGTCGGTCCTGAAGAAGCTGGTCAGCGCATGAGCCTCGACACCGTCAAGAACGCCACCGAGACCCCGGACGCCTCCCAGCCGTGGCGCGAACTCGGCCTCAAGGAGGACGAGTACGCGCGCATCCGGGAGATCCTGGGCCGCCGTCCCACCGGCGCCGAGCTCGCCATGTACTCCGTCATGTGGTCCGAGCACTGCTCGTACAAGAGCAGCAAGGTCCACCTGCGGCAGTTCGGCGAGAAGGTCCCCCCGAACGACGCCATGCTCGTCGGCATCGGTGAGAACGCCGGCGTCGTCGACGTCGGCCAGGGCTACGCGGTCACCTTCAAGGTCGAGTCGCACAACCACCCCTCGTACATCGAGCCCTACCAGGGCGCGGCCACCGGCATCGGCGGCATCGTGCGCGACATCCTCGCCATGGGCGCCCGCCCGGTCGCCGTCGTGGACCCGCTGCGCTTCGGTGCGGCCGACCACCCCGACACCCGGCGCGTGCTGCCCGGCGTCGTCGCGGGCATCGGCGGCTACGGCAACTGCCTGGGCCTGCCGAACATCGGCGGCGAGGTCGTCTTCGACGCCTGCTACCAGGGCAACCCGCTCGTGAACGCCGGCTGCATCGGTGTCATGAAGCACGAGGACATCCACCTCGCCAAGGCCTCGGGCCCCGGCAACAAGGTGATCCTCTACGGTGCCCGCACCGGCGGCGACGGCATCGGCGGCGTCTCGGTCCTCGCGTCCGAGACCTTCGACGCGGCGTCCGACGACGGCAAGCCCAAGAAGCGCCCCGCCGTCCAGGTCGGCGACCCCTTCCAGGAGAAGCTCCTCATCGAGTGCACCCTGGAGATCTTCAAGGAGAAGCTCGTCGCGGGCATCCAGGACCTCGGCGGCGCCGGGCTCTCCTGCGCCACGAGCGAGCTGGCCTCGGCCGGTTCCGGCGGCATGCGCGTCGAGCTGGACAGCGTTCCGCTGCGCGACGCGACGCTCTCGCCCGAGGAGATCCTCATGAGCGAGTCGCAGGAGCGCATGTGCGCGATCGTGGAGCCGCGGTACGTCGAGCGCTTCATGGAGATCTGCGAGAAGTGGGACGTCATCGCCACCGTCATCGGTGAGGTGACCGACGGCGAGCGTCTGGAGATCTTCTGGCACGGCGAGCAGATCGTCGACGTGCCCCCGGGCACCGTCGCCCACGAGGGCCCCGTCTACAACCGTCCGTACGCCCGCCCCTCCTGGCAGGACGCGCTGCAGGCCGACGACGCGGGCAAGCTGCCCCGCCCGCAGACCTCCGAGGAGCTGCGCGCGCAGGTCCTGGCCCTGGTCTCGTCGCCGAACCAGGCGTCCAAGTCCTGGATCACCGACCAGTACGACCGCTTCGTGCAGGGCAACACCGTGCTGTCGCAGCCCGAGGACGCGGGCATGGTCCGCATCGACGAGGAGTCCAACCTCGGCGTGGCCATGGCCACCGACGGCAACGGCCGCTTCGCCAAGCTCGACCCGTACGCGGGCGCGCAGCTGGCGCTGGCGGAGGCGTACCGCAACGTGGCCGCGACCGGCGCCAAGCCGCTGGCCATCTCCGACTGCCTGAACTTCGGTTCGCCCGAGGACCCGGACGTCATGTGGCAGTTCGCCGAGGCCACCCGCGGCCTCGCCGACGGCTGCTTCGAGCTGGGCACCCCGGTCACGGGCGGCAACGTCTCGCTCTACAACCAGACCGGCGACACCGCGATCCACCCGACCCCGGTCGTGGCGGTCCTCGGTGTGATCGACGACGTCAACCGCCGCACCCCGATGGCGTTCGCGGAGGCCGGCCAGCTGCTGTACCTGCTGGGCGACACGGCCGAGGAGTTCGGCGGGTCGGCCTGGTCGCAGGTCGTCCACGACCACCTCGGCGGCCTGCCGCCGAAGGTGGACCTGGGCCGCGAGAAGCTGCTCGGCGAGATCCTGATCTCCGCCTCGCGCGACGGCATGATCGATGCCGCGCACGACCTGTCCGACGGCGGCGTCATCCAGGCGCTCACCGAGTCCTGCCTGCGCGGCGGCAACGGTGCGCGGATCGTGGTGCCGGAGGGCCTGGACGCCTTCACCTTCCTGTTCTCCGAGTCCGCGGGCCGCGCCGTCGTGGCCGTCCCGCGCAGCGAGGAGCTCCGCTTCACCGACATGTGCGGTGCGCGGGGCCTGCCGGCCGCCCGCATCGGCGTGGTGGACGGCGACGAGATCGAGATCCAGGGCGAGTTCACCCTTCCGCTGGCCGAGCTCCGCGAGGCCCACGAAGCGACGATCCCGGCCCTGCTGGCCTGATCGTCCGCCCCGCTCCCTCCGTGACGAGCCCCCGACCGGTCCTCCGGTCGGGGGCTCGTCCGTGAGCGGCGCCGACACCCCGGCTCGCGCACGGCCCGAGCGGGCACGGGTCGACCACCCCCAGGGGCGCAACGGGGCCCGAGTAGGGTCGGGGCATGCCGCCCACCGGGAAGAAGCCGCGCACGTACGACCAGGCGAAGATCCGCGCCGCGGTCACCGCCCAGTTCGCCCATGTCGCGCACGCCGTAAGCGAGTTGACCCCGGAGCAGCTGGCGCGGCCGAGCGGCCTCGGGGAGTGGAGCGTGGCCGACCTCGCCGCGCACCTCGCGTGGGTCGCGGACTCGCTGGCCGGCGGCCTGGAACGGCCCCCCGCGGCGGCCGCCGAACTGATCCCCGCCCGCTGGCCCTTCGCCACCGCGGCCCTCGCCGGGAGGATCGCCGACGCCGCCCGGGAGACCCTGGTCGGCGCCCCGCTGCCCGAGCTCTACGACCGGGCCGGCGCCCGGCTCGCGGCGGCCCTCGCGGCGCATCCGGGCGGACGCGTGCTGGACCTGTGGATCGGCCCCATGACCCTGGCCGACTTCCTGGTCACCCGCACCGTGGAGCTCGTCGTCCACACCGACGACCTGAACCGGGCCACCGGCCTCGACATCCCCGTCGAGCGGCAGGCACTCGCCGCCTGCACCCGGCTGCTCGCCGACTCCCTCGCGCTCAAGGCCCCCGGCGGCTCGGTCGAGGTACGGGTGCCGCCCTTCGCGGTCGTCCAGTGCATCGAGGGCCCCCGCCACACCCGGGGCACCCCGCCCAACGTCGTGGAGACCGACCCGCTGACCTGGATCCGGCTCGCGACCGGCCGTACGACCTGGGCCGCGGCGCTCGACGCGGCCCGGGTGCGGGCCAGCGGCGAGCGGGCCGACCTGTCGGCGCTGCTCCCGCTGATGAGCTGAGCCGGCCGGGATCCGGGCGGAACCGCCCGGGCCGCCGCTCCGTCCCAGTGGCATGCGTACCTTCCGGAACGTCCGCGTCCGAGGCCACGTCCCCGTGGGCCTGGCCCTCCTGCTCACCCTCGCCGCCTGCGGCGCCCCGGCCGGCAGCGGGAGCGGCCCCGCCCCCGGCGCGTCGGGGTCCTGGACCGTCGAGTCCCTGACGACCGGGGGGAAGACCCTGCACGCGCCCGCCGCCGCCCGCGTCGACATCGCGGACAACGAGGCCAAGGGCAACTACGGCTGCAACTCCTTCACGGCGTCGGCTGTCCCCGACGGCACGTCCGCGCTGACCGTCACGCCCGGCGCGACCACCGCGATGGCCTGCGAGAACATGGACTTCGAGACCGCCTTCGCCAAGCTGTTCCAGGGCCGGTTGACCCTCGACCGGGGGCCCGACCGGCTGACTCTGAAGACCGCTGACGGGAGCACCGTGGCCCTGACCACCCGGCTCCCGGTGCCCGACGCCCCGCTCACCGCGACCGAGTGGACCGTCGACTCCCTGATCAGCGGCGAGAGCGTGTCCTCCGTGCCCGCCGACGCGGTGGGCCGGGCGCGGTTCACCCTCGCGGCCGACGCCACCGCCTCGGGGAACCTCGGCTGCAACCGGTTCAGCGGGAAGGCCGCCGTCGACGGCCCCTCGATCGGCTTCGGCCCGCTGACCTCGACCCGGATGGCCTGCGAGGGCGGGCCCGGCGAGGTGGAGCGGACGCTGACCCGGCTGTTCGCCGCCGGGCCGCTCGCCTGGAGGATCGAGGGCCGGACGCTGACCCTGACGGCGCCCGACGGCACCGGCCTGACCGCGCGGGCGGCCTCCGCGGCCGAGTGAGCGCCACCCCACCCGGGGACCCCGCCACCGCCTCCGGGACCCCCGCCGCCCGGGCCGCGCCGGCCCGGGTCCGGGGGGCGGAAAGGGAAAGCGGAATGGGCCCGCTCACCCGCCGTGCCGGGGGGGCGCGAAAACCCGTACGAACCCACAACCCCCGTTCAACCAGGGCATTCCGGAGGCCTCGGCGGTCACCCTCCGCAGGGGTTACCCGACTGTCCGCACTGTGATTATTGCGGGCGGTCCCCAATTCGGACCAGTGGTCGATCTCGCCTACACTCGGAAGCGTGCCCCGTGGTGATGGACGACTCAACCACGACCTGCTCCCCGGAGAGAAAGGCCCCCAGGACGCTTGCGGCGTCTTCGGTGTCTGGGCTCCGGGTGAAGAGGTCGCCAAGCTCACCTACTTCGGACTGTATGCACTGCAGCACCGCGGACAAGAGTCCGCGGGAATCGCTGTGAGCAACGGTTCCCAGATCCTCGTCTTCAAGGACATGGGCCTCGTTTCCCAAGTCTTCGACGAAACCTCTCTCGGCTCGCTCCAAGGTCATATCGCGGTCGGTCACGCCCGCTACTCGACCACCGGAGCCTCCGTCTGGGAGAACGCGCAGCCCACCTTCCGCGCGACCGCCCACGGCTCGATCGCCCTGGGTCACAACGGCAACTTGGTGAACACCGCCGAGCTCGCCGAGATGGTCGCCGACCTCCCCCGTCAGGACGGCCGTGCCACCCAGGTGGCGGCCACCAACGACACCGACCTCGTCACCGCCCTCCTCGCCGGCCAGACCGACGACGAGGGCAAGCCCCTGACCATCGAGGAGTCGGCCGCCAAGGTCCTGCCTCAGGTCAAGGGCGCCTTCTCGCTCGTCTTCATGGACGAGGGGACCCTCTACACCGCCCGTGACCCGCAGGGCATCCGCCCGCTGGTCCTCGGCCGCCTGGAGCGCGGCTGGGTGGTCGCGAGTGAGACCGCCGCACTCGACATCTGCGGGGCCAGTTTCGTCCGCGAGGTCGAGCCGGGCGAGCTCATCGCGATCGACGAGAACGGTCTCCGCACCTCGCGATTCGCGGAAGCGAAGCCCAAGGGCTGTGTCTTCGAGTACGTCTACCTGGCGCGCCCGGACACCGACATCGCCGGCCGGAACGTCTACCTCTCGCGTGTCGAGATGGGCCGGCGCCTGGCCAAGGAAGCCCCGGTCGACGCGGACCTGGTGATACCGACACCGGAGTCCGGGACCCCCGCCGCCGTCGGCTACGCCGAGGCGAGCGGTATCCCGTACGGCTCGGGCCTGGTCAAGAACGCCTACGTGGGACGGACCTTCATCCAGCCCTCGCAGACGATCCGCCAGCTCGGCATCCGCCTGAAGCTCAACCCCCTCAAGGAAGTCATCCGGGGCAAGCGCCTGGTGGTCGTGGACGACTCGATCGTCCGCGGCAACACCCAGCGCGCCCTGGTCAAGATGCTCCGCGAGGCCGGCGCGGCGGAGGTCCACATCCGGATCTCCTCACCGCCCGTGAAGTGGCCCTGCTTCTTCGGCATCGACTTCGCCACCCGGGCGGAGCTGATCGCCAACGGCATGACGGTCGACGAGATCGCCACGTCGCTGGGCGCGGACTCGCTCTCGTACATCTCGCTCGACGCGATGGTCGAGGCGACCACCATCCAGAAGCCCAACCTCTGCCGTGCCTGCTTCGACGGCGAGTACCCGATGGAGCTTCCGGACCCGCAGCTCCTCGGCAAGCAGCTGCTGGAGACCGAGCTGGCCGGCGGCACGGACGCCGCCGACGCGCTCCGCCGTCCGTAGCCGGATCCCGGTCCGCACCCGCTCAACCTGCGCGGGGCCCTGTCTTCCGGGCCAGAACGAATGAAGGCCGGCCCAGGGCCCCGCACCAACCGCAGTAACGACACGAAAGCTCTCTCCTGTCATGACAGAGAAGACCACCGGTGCCAGCTACGCAGCCGCAGGCGTGGACATCGAAGCGGGAGACCGCGCCGTCGAGCTGATGAAGGAGTGGGTGAAGAAGACGCAGCGCCCCGAGGTCCTCGGCGGCCTCGGCGGCTTCGCCGGCCTCTTCGACGCCTCCGCCCTCAAGCGCTACGAGCGCCCGCTGCTCGCCTCCGCGACCGACGGCGTCGGCACCAAGGTGGACATCGCCCGCCGCCTCGGCGTGTACGACACCATCGGCCACGACCTGGTCGCCATGGTCATGGACGACATCGTCGTCTGCGGCGCCGAGCCCCTCTTCATGACCGACTACATCTGCGTCGGCAAGGTCCACCCCGACCGGGTCGCCGCCATCGTCAAGGGCATCGCCGAGGGCTGCGTCCTCGCCGGCTGCGCCCTGATCGGCGGCGAGACCGCCGAGCACCCCGGCCTGCTGGGCCCGGACGACTTCGACGTCGCGGGCGCGGGAACGGGTGTCGTCGAGTACGACCGGCTGCTCGGCGCGGATCGCATCCGTACGGGTGACGCCGTCATCGCGATGGCGTCGTCCGGCCTTCACTCGAACGGGTACTCGCTCGTCCGGCACGTCCTCTTCGACCGGGCCGGGATGGCCCTGGAGCAGGAGATCGCGGAACTCGGCCGGACCCTCGGCGAGGAGCTCCTGGAGCCCACCAGGATCTACTCGCTGGACTGCCTGGCGCTCACCCGTACGGCCGAGGTGCACGCTTACTCGCACATCACCGGCGGCGGCCTCGCGGCCAACCTGGCCCGGGTGATCCCGGATCACCTGCACGCCTCGGTCGACCGCTCGACCTGGGCCCCCGGCGCCATCTTCGACCTGGTCGGCACGGCCGGCCGGGTGGAGCGGCTGGAGCTGGAGAAGACCTTGAACATGGGTGTCGGCATGATGGCCGTCGTCCCCGCGGAATCGGTGGACGTGGCTCTGACCACGCTCGCCGACCGGGGTGTCGACGCCTGGGTCGCCGGCGAGATCGTCGACCGGGGCGCCCACACCGAAGGCGCGACCCTGACCGGTTCCTACGCGAGCTGAGCAGCACTGAAACCCGGTCCGGGGCCATGCCCCGGACCGGGTTTCAGTGTGTCGGCCTGCTGTTGTGCGGACGCTGTGGGGCGTCAAGCACCGCGACGGTGAGCGGACGGACCGGACTCCTCGTCCTCGTCCTCGTCATCGCTGTTGTACAACTCCGCGTACTTGGCGTACGGGTCGTCGTCGTCATCCAGATCGTCATCGACCTCGACCGGCTCGCTGACAGGCAGCGGCTCCGTCGGCGATGCGCCCAGCTCATTGGCCAGACGTGAGAGGTCAGTCCCGCCGCTGTTGTACTTCAGCTGGCGGGCGACCTTTGTCTGCTTGGCCTTGGCCCGGCCGCGCCCCATGGCTCGACCCCCTCGGTGACGGGGCTCGACGGCCCCAGAGTCTGACACGCGTTCATGGTTCGGAGCGGGCTCTCCGTGGAGAGACCGTCCGTAGGGGTTTAACGGTACCTGCTTCCGCGGCCATACGGTACGCCGCCCGCATGACGCGCCCCGGTGCAGAACCAGTAAGGCGCCCCGTCCTCGCTGGTCAGCTGCGATTTTAACCCGTTCCTGGCAAGCGACCCGCCGAAGCGCAGTGAGTTCCGTCTCGCCGCGCTCCCGGCGGGCCGCCCCAGGGGTCCCGCGGGGGCCTAGACCGCCAGGGCGACGCGGGCCTCCGCCATGCGCTGCTCGGCGATCCGGTCGGCCGCGGCGGCCGGCGGGATCCCGTCCGCCTTCGCACGTGCGAATATGGCGAGCGTGGTGTCGAAGATCTCCGAGGCCTTCGCCTTGCAGCGGTCGAAGTCGAAGCCGTTGAGCTCGTCGGCCACCTGGATCACCCCGCCCGCGTTGACCACGTAGTCGGGCGCGTAGAGGATGCCGCGGTCCGAGAGGTCCTTCTCGACACCGAGGTGGGCGAGCTGGTTGTTCGCCGCACCGCAGACCACGGAGGCCGTGAGGGCCGCCACGGAGTCGTCGTTCAGGGCGCCGCCGAGCGCGCAGGGCGCGTAGACGTCCAGGCCCTCCGTGCGGATCAGGGTTCCGGTGTCGGCGACCGCGGTGACCTTGCCGGGGTGGCGGTCCAGGACGCGGCGTACGGAGTCCTCCCGCACATCGGTGACCAGGACCTCGGCGCCGTCCGCCACCAGGTGCTCGACCAGGTAGTGGCCGACCTTGCCGACGCCCGCCACGGCGACCTTGCGGCCGCGCAGCGTCGGGTCCCCCCACAGGTGCTGGGCGCTGGCGCGCATGCCCTGGAAGACGCCGAAGGCGGTGAGCACCGAGGAGTCGCCGGCGCCGCCGTTCTCGGGGGAGCGTCCGGTCGCCCAGCGGGTCTCGCGGGCCACGACATCCATGTCCGAGACGTAGGTGCCGACGTCGCAGGCGGTCACGTAGCGGCCGCCGAGGGACTCCACGAAGCGGCCGTAGGCCAGCAGCAGTTCCTCGCTCTTGACGACGTCGGGGTCGCCGATGATCACGGCCTTGCCGCCACCCAGGTCGAGACCGGCGAGGGCGTTCTTGTACGACATGCCGCGGGAGAGGTTCAGCGCGTCGGTGACGGCCTCCTCGTCCGAGGCGTACGCGTGGAAGCGCGTACCGCCGAGGGCGGGGCCCAGGGCGGTGGAGTGGATCGCGATGACGGCCTTGAGGCCCGTGGCTCGGTCCTGGCACAGCACGACTTGCTCGTGGCCGCCCTGCTCCGTACGGAACAGGGTGTGCAGGACGCCGTCGGTCATTTCGGTCACGGTGGTGACTCCCATGGGAGAGATGCGGCGGGATGGCGCCGGCCCTGCGGGTGGGGGCGGGCGCGCTGGGAGCAGCGTAAGACCTGCGGCCCGCGCGTAGGGGACCCGTCCGCGGATCGAAACCCACCCGGAGTACGGGCGGGCCCGGCCGCACGGCCCGCAGGGGCCTCCCCGCCGCGCCCGCGGCGCCGGGGAGGTGAAGGAGCGGCCGAAACGGGGGAGTACGAGGGCGTGAGCGAACCCACCGATCCCCTGCTGCCCGCCGCGCGCTCCGCGCCGGCCGTGCCCTACGCGTCCTACCTGCGCGTCTACGAGCCGCTGACCGCCTTCCCCGAGCCCGAGCGCGCGTACTGGGCCGGCTACGTCGGGCGCGGGACGACCCCGACGGCCCAGGACGAACTGCGACGGTCGCTGGTGGACTTGGTGCGGGTCCCCGTGGTGGGGGTGCCGGCGCAGGAGAGCGCGGACGCGTTCACCGCCGAGGTCGACGGCGTGCTGCTGGTCTGCCCCTGGCGCACCCGGCTGCGCGGCTGGCTCGCGCTGCAGGAGCTGGTCGAGTGGTTTCCACTGCCGGTCCTGGACGCCGCCCTGCCGCCGGTGGCGCGCCACCGGGCGGTGGCGGAGTACGAGCGGTGGCGGGAGCGGAACCCGGACGCGCGCCCGTGGATCCGTACCGGCGTCTGGCAGGTGCCGCTGCGCTGGTTCGTCCTGGTCGCCGACGAGGACCGGGAGTACCTGCCGGGCGAGCGGCTGCGCTACCGGACCCCGATGGTGCAGGCGCGGCGGCGGCTGGCGCGGGCCCTGCGGACCCTGCGCGAGGCGGAGGGGTACGGGATGCTCGCCGAGGGCCTGGTGGAGGTCGGGAGCTGGCTGGAGGAGTTCCACCCGAGGTCGATGGTCGAACTGGATTACGGAGGCCTGCTGCACGCCCTGCCGGCCGACAAGCTCGCGGCCGACCGCTCGGCCCGGGACCTCGCGGCGGGCATCGCGGCGCTGCGCGCCGGGGACCGGGAGGGCGCCGCGGAGGCGTACGAGGAGCTGGCGGAGCGCTGGAGGGCCGTCCGGGAGCGACTTTTCGCGAATTAGGCGCGGCGGGGTCCGAGGGCGCGGACCCGGCCGGTACGTACCGTGGCGTATCGGTCGATCAGCCCTAAGTAGCTGATCAGAGGGCTGATCATGGCATTCGGGACCTAGTGCCGGGACCTACGTCCCGATACGGGCCATTGGCCCAAGCGTGACGGACCGCACTAACCACACCCTTGCGCCCTTCCCCTACCCTCGTGCCAAAATAGGACAAGGAGTCCGGGGAGGGTTCCTTCCGCCCAATTAAGTGCGGAATGCTCGGCATTGCGCTCTACGGGGGGTCTGACGACTCCTGATCGCTCTGTGACTGATCGTCACAGTGGGGTGACTGTCCGTTATGGGACGGTCCATCGGCTTCCGCCGCTGATGAACACCTCGGAGGGCAATTCCATCGGTTTGGCCCTTCGGGCTGGACGGATGGTGTAGTTGTAGTGCCGAGGACAAGCCGTTCGTCCTATAACCGACTCGGCCCGCGTCTGTCCATTTCGGGCAACGCGGGCCAAGGTGCAGAATTTAGAGGAAAGAACCGAGATGGTTCGGTTCTCCCGAGGAGGCCGCTCATGACCGCTCGCACCCCTGATGCCGAGCCGCTGCTGACCCCGGCTGAGGTTGCCACGATGTTCCGCGTGGACCCGAAGACGGTCACCCGCTGGGCCAAGGCTGGCAAGCTCACGTCCATCCGCACCCTGGGTGGACACCGCCGTTACCGCGAGGCTGAGGTCCGCGCACTGCTTGCGGGAATTCCGCAGCAGCGCAGCGAGGCCTGAGGTTCCGCAGCACCCCGCATTACCGGGTACGTATCGGGTCCCCCAATCCGATGAAACCCACAAGGCTTCATGCGACCGAACCTGCCCCAACAGGTTCGCCGTCGTTCGATCGCGCTGGACTCCGCCGGGTCCAGCGCGATCTTTTTTTATGCCCAGGTCAGGGCCTTTCGGAACCGGGAATGGGCCCTGCCGGAGGTAGGTGCAATGGCACATATAAAATCGAGAGAGCGTAGGGATGCGATAAAAGAGTGAGTTCCAAAAACTCGTGTGGTGACTCCCGTCACAGATGATCACTCTTGTACATGCGCCGACGCACCCCGTAATGGGGACCCGGGGCGCGCGGGGCCTCATACGAACGGGGGATTCCGGGCCGGGCCCGCGTCCCGGGAGGGCCGGCGGGTGCCCGCGGGACGCGCCGGGTGCCCCATGGGGGCGTGTACGGGCCAGAGGCGGCGTACGGGGGGCGGGGAGCGGCCCGGCGGGCGGCACGGCCGGTGCGCCCGCAGGGCGGTTCAGGACGGCGCGCGTACGGGCCGTCCAGGGCGGTCCGGCGCAGCCGCACCCGTCAACGCGTCAGGGCCCGTACCCCCAGAGGGATACGGGCCCTGACTATCACTGCGAACCTGACGGGACTTGAACCCGCGACCTCCACCTTGACAGGGTGGCGAGCTAACCAACTGCTCCACAGGTCCTCGATCGCGGCCGATTGCTTGGCCGCGAATCAGACTGTACAGCAGCTCAGGGGGTGCGGTCGAACCGGGGATCACGGGGCCGCCGCGTCCACCGCCTTCACGATGCGCTTGTCCGAGATCGGGTACGCCGTACCGAGCGCGTGGGCGAAGTAGCTGACCCGCAACTCCTCGATCATCCAGCGGATGTCCGTCACCTCGGACGGCACCGGCCGCCCCTTCGGCAGCTGCTCCAGCAGCCAGGCGTACTCGTCCTGCATCTCGTGGACCTTCTGCATGCGCGTGGTGTCCCGCTGGACGCCTGTCGGCATCTGCTGGAGCCGCCGGTCCGCCGCCACCAGGTAGCGCATCAGGTCCGGCAGCCGGCGCAGCCCGGTGAGGGTCACGAAGCCGGCCGGCACGAGCGCGGCCAGCTGCGTCCGCACGTCCTGGATGTTGGCCACCAGCGCCAGGCTGTTGGTGGCCTTCAGGCGGCGCTCGCAGGCCTGCCAGGCGGCCAGCACCTGCTCCACCTGGCCGACCGCGCGCACGGTCGTGTCCACCAGGTCGGCGCGTACGGCCTCGTAGAGCTTCCGGAAGCCCGCCTCGTCCCACGCGGGCCCGCCGTGGTCCGCGATCAGCCGGTCGGCCGCCGCGGTCGCGCAGTCGTCGAAGAGCGCCTGGACGGAGCCGTGCGGGTTCCGGGACAGGGCCAGCTTCTGCTGGTTGCTCAGGTGGTCCGAGGCGAACTTGGCCGGGTTCACCGGGATGTTGAGCAGGATCAGTTTCCGCGTGCCCCGCCACATCGCCTGCTGCTGCTCGGCCTCGGTGTCGAAGAGCCGTACCGAGACGGTCGCACCGTCGTCCACCAGGGCCGGGTACGCCTTCACGGGCTGGCCCGCGCGCCGGGTCTCGAACACCCGGGTCAGCGTGCCGATGGTCCAGTCGGTCAGTCCGCCGCGCTCCAGGGACTCCCCGCCCGCCCGCTCGGCGGTGGCCGCAGCGGCCTGGGAGAGGGCCTGGCGGGCCCTGGGCTTGAGCCGCAGCCGCAGGGACTCCAGGTCCTTGTCCTCGGCGAGGTTCTTGCGGCGCTCGTCGACGATCCGGAAGGTGATCTTCAGGTGGTCCGGGACCCGGGACAGGTCGAAGTCCTCCGCGGACACCGGCACCCCGACCATCCGCTGGAGCTCGCGGGCCAGCGTCACGGGCAGCGGCTCCGACAGCGGCACGGCCGTGTCCAGGAAGCGGGTCGCGAAGTTGGGCGCGGGCACGTAGTGCCGGCGGATCGGCTTCGGCAGCGAGCGGATCAGCTCGGTGACGACCTCCTCCCGCAGGCCCGGGATCTGCCAGTCGAAGCCCTCGTCGGCGACCTGGTTCAGCACCTGGAGCGGGATGTGCACGGTCACGCCGTCGGCGTCCGCGCCCGGTTCGAACTGGTAGGTCACCCGGAACTTCAGCTGCCCCTGCCGCCAGGTGTCCGGGTAGTCGGCCTTGGTGACCCCGGCAGCCTTCTCCGTCAGCAGCATCGCGCGCTCGAAGTCGAGGAGTTCCGGCTCCTCGCGCTTCTTGTGCTTCCACCAGGAGTCGAAGTGCGCCCCCGAGACCACGTGCTCGGGGATCTTCTGGTCGTAGAAGTCGAAGAGGGTCTCGTCGTCCACCACGATGTCGCGCCGGCGGGCCCGGTTCTCCAGCTCCTCCACCTCGGTGAGGAGGCGGCGGTTGTCGGCGTAGAACTTGTGGTGCGTGCGCCAGTCGCCCTCGACCAGCGCGTTGCGGATGAACAGCTCGCGCGAGACCTCCGCGTCGATCCGGCCGTAGTTGATCTTCCGCTGGGCGACGATCGGCACGCCGTACAGCGTGACCTTCTCGTACGCCATCACCGCGGCCTGGTCCTTCTCCCAGTGCGGCTCGCTGTACGTCCGCTTGACCAGGTGCTGCGCCAGCGGCTCCACCCACTCGGGCTCGACCTTGGCGTTCACCCGGGCCCACAGCCGCGAGGTCTCCACGAGCTCCGCCGACATGACGAACTTCGGCTGCTTCTTGAAGAGCGCCGAACCGGGGAAGACCGCGAACTTGGCGCCGCGGGCACCGAGGTACTCGTTCTTGTCGGTGTCCTTGAGCCCGATGTGCGACAGCAGGCCGGCCAGCAGCGAGACATGGACGTGCTGCTCCGCCGCGTCGGCGTCGTTGACGTGGAAGCCCATCGCCTTGGCGACCGTACGCAGCTGCGAGTAGATGTCCTGCCACTCGCGGATCCGCAGGAAGTTCAGGTACTCCTGCTTGCACATCCGGCGGAAGGCGGAGGAGCCGCGCTCCTTCTGCTGCTCGCGGATGTAGCGCCACATGTTCAGGAAGGAGAGGAAGTCGCTCGTCTCGTCCTTGAAGCGGGCGTGGTTCTGGTCGGCCTGCGTCTGCTTGTCCGAGGGGCGCTCCCGCGGGTCCTGGATCGACAGGGCCGCCGCGATGACCATGACCTCGCGGACGCAGTTGTTCTTGTCGGCCTCGACGACCATGCGCGCCAGGCGCGGGTCCACGGGAAGCTGGGAGAGCTGCCGGCCCATCGGGGTGAGCCGCTTGCGCGGATCCTTCTCCGCCGGGTCGAGCGCGCCGAGCTCCTGCAGCAGCTGGACGCCGTCGCGGATGTTGCGGTGGTCCGGCGGGTCGATGAAGGGGAACTTCTCGATCTCGCCGAGTCCCGCCGCCGTCATCTGGAGGATCACCGACGCCAGGTTGGTGCGCAGGATCTCGGCGTCGGTGAACTCCGGGCGGGAGAGGAAGTCGTCCTCGGAGTACAGCCGGACGCAGATGCCGTCACTGGTACGGCCGCAGCGGCCCTTGCGCTGGTTGGCGCTGGCCTGCGAGATCCGCTCGATGGGCAGCCGCTGGACCTTGGTGCGGTGGCTGTAGCGGGAGATCCGGGCGGTACCCGGGTCGATCACGTACTTGATGCCCGGGACGGTCAGCGAGGTCTCCGCGACGTTGGTCGCGAGGACGATGCGGCGCCCGGTGTGCTGCTGGAAGACGCGGTGCTGCTCCGCGTGCGAGAGGCGCGCGTAGAGCGGGAGGACCTCGGTCAGCCGCAGGTTCTTCTTGTTCAGCGCGTCCGCGGTGTCGCGGATCTCCCGCTCGCCGGAGAGGAAGACGAGGATGTCGCCCGGACCCTCGGACTGGAGCTCGTCGACGGCCTCGCAGATCGCGGTGATCTGGTCGCGGTCGCTGTCCGCCGCGTCCTCGTCGTCCTCCAGGAGCGGCCGGTAGCGCACCTCCACCGGATACGTGCGCCCGCTGACCTCGACGATCGGGGCGTCACCGAAGTGGCGGGAGAAGCGCTGCGGGTCGATGGTCGCCGAGGTGATGATCACCTTGAGGTCGGGGCGCTTGGGGAGCAGGGTGGCGAGGTAGCCGAGCAGGAAGTCGATGTTCAGGGACCGCTCGTGGGCCTCGTCGATGATGATCGTGTCGTACGCGCGCAGCTCGCGGTCCGTCTGGATCTCGGCGAGCAGGATGCCGTCCGTCATCAGCTTCACGAAGGTCGCGTCCTGGTCCACCTGGTCGGTGAAGCGGACCTTCCAGCCGACCGTTCGGCCGATCTCGGACTTCAGCTCCTCGGCGATGCGCTCCGCGACCGTGCGGGCCGCGATCCGGCGGGGCTGGGTGTGCCCGATCATGCCCCGGACGCCGCGCCCCAGCTCCATGCAGATCTTGGGGATCTGCGTGGTCTTGCCGGAGCCGGTCTCGCCCGCGACGATCACGACCTGGTGGTCGCGTATCGCCTCGGCGATCTCGTCCTTCTTCTGGCTGACGGGCAGGTTCTCGGGATACGTGACCTCCGGCATCCGCGAGGCGCGCCCGGCCAGTCGCGCGGCGGCCTGGGAGGCCTCCGCGGCGATCTCGTCGAGCACGGCCTGCTTGGCCTCGGGCTTGCGGATACGGCGGGCGCCTTCGAGGCGGCGGCCGAGGCGGTGCGCGTCACGGAGGGAGATCTCACCGAGAAGCGTCTGCAGGGCGGCGAAGGAAGTAGACATACCTGATCGAGGATCTCACCTGGCCCCTCCGGGTGGCGAACGCATTTGTCGGGCGGACCCGTACCATTTCGGGACGACTCCCCCGACTGTCCGAGTGAGAGGCCGCCCACCATGTCCCGCCCGCGCCGCGTCCGCAGCCTGCCGGCCGCCGTGCCGACGGTCCTGCTGGCGGCTCTGCTGGCGGTCCTGACGGGCTGGGGAGCCGCCCCGGCGGCGGTCGCGGCCGCACCGGTGGCGGCTCCGGCGGTCGGTGCGGCGGCTCCGGCGGTCGCGGCTGCCCGGGCGGGCGCCCCGGCGGCCCCGGTCGCCTCGGCCGTGCCGGAAGGGGCGGCCGCGGACCCCGCGCCCGCCCTCGCTGCCGGCGGCCGGGGCGAGGGGCCCGTCTGCGCTCCCGGCGCCCCCGGCCGCGACGGCGCTCCGGCCGCCCCGCCGCGCACCGGGTACGACCACGCGCAGGTTCCGGCGGCGCGGCCGGACCCCGAGGGCGCCCGGCCGCACGGGACCACCCCCGTACGGGTCCCCGTACGCGGCCCCGACCGGGCGGCGCCGGGACCGGTGGAGCTGTCCGTGCTGCGGGTCTAGGAGGCCATCCGCGGATCACGCCGCGCCCTGTGCCACCCGGCACCGGCACCGATGCGGCGCACTGGTCCGCGAGGGCCGCCCGGACACCACCCGGCGGCCCCGTCCCCGGTCCGACCCCTTCGCGCATTCACTGGAGCACGTATCCGCATGTCCCCTTCGCCCTCCCCTTCCTCTTCTTCTTCCTCCTCCCGCACGCCGCTGCTGATCGCGGCGGGCGTCGCCGTGGCCGCCGTCGCGCTGGGGGTCGTCTCCTGGCAGGCCACCGCCCCCGCCGACAAGGACTCCGGCCGGGCCGCCGCCGGATCCGGCCCCGTCACCGCCGCGACGCCCCGGACCGATCCCGCCGCCGGACTCAAGGCGCTCGCCCGCCGCGAGGCCGGCGACAAGCTCGCCGTGGGCCGCGCGGACGCGCCCGTCGTCCTGATCCAGTACTCCGACTTCAAGTGCGGCTACTGCGGCAAGTTCGCCCGGGACACCGAGCCCGCCCTGGTGGAGAAGTACGTCGAGGACGGCACCCTGCGCATCGAGTGGCGCAACTTCCCGATCTTCGGCGCCGACTCCGAGGCCGCCGCCCGGGCCGCCTGGGCGGCCGGCCGCCAGGACCGCTTCGCGCGGTTCCACGCGGCCGCGTACGCCGAAGGAGCGAAGGAGAAGGGCTTCGGCGAGGCGCGGCTGCTGGAACTGGCGCGGGAGGCGGGAGTCCCCGACCTGGAGCGCTTCAAGGCCGACATGGCCGGTGAGGAGGCCGCCGCGGCCCTGCGCAGGGATCAGGAGGAGGGCTACCGCATCGGCGTGACCTCCACCCCGTCCTTCCTGGTCAACGGGCGGCCGATCGCCGGGGCGCAGCCGGCCGAGGCCTTCGGCGCCGCCATCGCCGAGGCCGCGGCGGCGGCCGGGCGATGACCGAGATCGGCTACCTGGCCGCCCTGCTGGGCGGCCTCCTCGCCCTGCTCAGCCCGTGCAGCGCGCTGCTGCTGCCGGCCTTCTTCGCGTACTCGATCGACTCCGCCTCCCGGCTGCTGGCCCGTACCGGGATCTTCTACGCCGGCCTCGCCAGCACCCTCGTACCGCTGGGGGCGGCCGGCTCGTACGCCGGGCGGTTCTTCCACAGCAACCGCGACGAGCTCGTCCTGGCGGGCGGGTGGGTGATCATCGCGCTGGGGCTCGCCCAGATCCTGGGCCTGGGATTCGCCCCCCGCCGGATCGCCGAGCTCTCCGGCCGGATCCGGCCGACCACCGCCCTGTCGGTGTACGCCCTCGGCGCGGTCTACGGGCTGGCCGGATTCTGCGCGGGCCCGATCCTGGGCAGCGTCCTGACGGTGGCGGCGGTCGGCGGCAGCCCGGTCTACGGCGGCCTGCTGCTGGCGGTGTACGCGCTGGGGATGGCCGTACCGCTGTTCCTGCTGGCCCTGCTGTGGGAGCGGTTCGAGCTGGGCCGGCGGCGCTGGCTGCGCGGCCGGGCCTTCGCGCTGGGCCGCTTCGAGCTGCACACCACCTCACTGCTGTCCGGGCTGTTCTTCCTCACCCTGGGCGTGCTGTTCCTCGTCTACGACGGGGCGAGCGCGCTGCCCGGACTGCTGGACGTGGACGACTCGTTCGCGGTGGAGCAGCGGGTGAACGCGCTGGCCGGAGCCGTCCCGGACTGGGCGCTGCTCGCGCCGGTCGCCGGGGGCGCGGCGGCCTTCGGGCTGCTGCACCGGCGCCGCGCGGCGCGCGCGGCCCGGTCCGCCGGCGCGGAGCGCCCCGCGGAGACGGCGGAGACGGCGGGGTAACGCGGAAGGCCCCGTCCGAGGGACGGGGCCTTCCTGTGGTGGCTGGGGCCGGGGTCGAACCGGCGACCTATCGCTTTTCAGGCGATCGCTCGTACCAACTGAGCTACCCAGCCACGAAACCGTTTCCGGCTTCAGCGATCCTGACGGGACTTGAACCCGCGACCTCCACCTTGACAGGGTGGCGAGCTAACCAACTGCTCCACAGGACCTTGCAGTGTGCGAGACCAAGTCTTGCACACGGTAATGCGTACCCCCAACGGGATTCGAACCCGTGCTACCGCCTTGAAAGGGCGGCGTCCTGGGCCACTAGACGATGAGGGCTAAAGGCCCGCCTGGGCGCTTTCCAGCGCGTCGGGGACGTGAGAAGCATATGGGATCCCGGCTGCTATCGCCAAAACGGTTTCCCCCGGAGCGACAATGGTCGGGTGCTGGAGATGACGCGCGAGGAGTTCGAAGAGCTCGTCGCAGAGGCCCTGGACCGCATCCCGCCGGAGCTCACGCGGCTGATGGACAACGTGGCGGTGTTCGTCGAGGACGAGCCGCCCTCCGACGACCCCGAACTGCTCGGCCTGTACGAGGGGACCCCGCTCACGGACCGGGGCGAGTGGTACGCCGGAGTGCTGCCGGACCGGATCACCATCTACCGCAACCCCACGTTGCGGATGTGCGAGGACCGGGAGAGCGTGGTCGCGGAGACGGAGGTCACCGTGGTGCACGAGATCGCCCACCACTTCGGGATCGACGACGAGCGCCTGCACGCCCTGGGCTACGGGTGACCCGGCCGGTCCCCGGCGCCGAGGCCGTCGACCCCGACGTCGACCTGCACGTCCCGGCCCACCGCGCCGAGCCCCGCGCCCGGGTGCTGGCGGCGGTGGCGGCGGGCGGGGCCGTCGGGGCCTCGGCGCGGTACGGGGTCTCCCTGCTGTGGCCGACCGCCCCCGGCGGCTTCCCGTGGGCGACCTTCTGGATCAACACCTGCGGCTGCGCGCTGATCGGCGTCCTCATGGTGCTGATCGGCGCGGGCGGCCGGTCCGCACATCCGCTGGTGCGGCCCTTCGCCGGGGTCGGGGTGCTGGGCGGCTTCACCACCTTCTCCACCTACGCCGTGGACTTCTCGCGGCTCCTGGACGAGGGCGAGGCGGGGACCGCGCTCGCATACGCCGCTCTCACGGTGGCGGCGGCGCTGGGCGCGGTGTGGGCGGCGGCCTCCGCGACCCGACGCCTTGTCCGGGGCGGCCGCGCGGGGAGCGGGGGACCGTGAACTGGCTGCTCGTGGTGGCGGGGGCGGCCGTGGGGGCGCCGCTGCGCTACCTGACGGACCGCGCCGTCCAGGCGCGGCACGACTCCGCCTTCCCCTGGGGCACCCTCGTCGTCAACACCGCCGCGTGCCTGCTGCTCGGGGGCCTGGGCGGGGCGGCGCTGGCGGGGGCCTCCTCCTCGCGGCTGGACCTCCTGCTGGGCACCGGGCTCTGCGGGGCGCTGAGCACGTACTCCACGTTCTCCTACGAGACGCTCCGACTGGCGGAGACCGGCCGGACCTTCCTCGCGGCGGCGAACGTCGCCGTATCGGTGCTGGTCGGGCTGGGCGCCGTGCACCTGGGGTCGCGGGTGGCGGGGCAGCTCGCGGGCTGAGTCCGGGCGGCGGGCGCGCGAGCCGGTGCGCGCGGGGGCGTGTCCCTTACGGGTCAGAGGGAGTTGGGCACATTGACCCGCTCATGCGGAACTCCCGTCCAGGCTCCCGGAGGTGCCCCCGTGCGCCAGTTGTCCGCTTCCCTCCGCCTGGCCGTCACCGCGCTCGCGGTCGCGGCCACGGCGAGCTGCATGAGTGTCGGCGAGCACGCGGCGAAGCCCGGTGCCTCCTCCTCGGCCGGTCCCGGGGGCGCGTCCGCGGGCGGGGGCGCCGCTTCCGGGCGGGGCTCCGGCGTCCACGGCAGCGGGCAGGGCGCCAGGGACGGTACGGGAGCCCAGGACGGGAAGCCGAAGGAGGACGGCAAGGCGTCCGGCGCGACCGGAGCCAGCCCCAGCCCGGGAGAGCCGAGCCCCCGCCCGGGGGCGCCCTCGCCCTCGGCGGGACCGGGCGGCGGAGCCGGCGGCCAGGGCCACCAGGTACCCCCCTCCGGCGGGTCGGGCGCGGGCGGGTCCGGCGGTGCGGCCGGTTCGGCGGGCCCCGGCGGCGGACACCACTCCCCGCCCCCGGTCCCGGAGCCGACCGCCACGGTCCCCCCTGTGACGGAACCCACGCCGCCGCCGGTCACCCAGCAGCCCGATCCGACCACCCAGCCGGAGCCGCAGCCCTAGGCCGGGGGCGGGCCGCCCGCGGCCTTGGTCCGCGTTCACCCGGACCTCGGCGTGGGGCATCTTCCCAGGTCAGCGCCGTTCTTCCGGGAGTGACTTGCCAGACCCGGGGGAGGGTGCGTATGGTTATAGATCGTTTGATCCCATTGCCCGGCGCCGACTCCGAAGAGCGCCGCGTGGCGCGTACTCTCCCTAGCCGTGGCTGACCGCATTGAGGCGGTCGATTTGCGATTCACGGAGTTTGGGCGCGTGCCGAGACTCCGGAAGGTTTCGCATTTCGCATGTCCATTTCCAGTTCTGACCGTTCCGTCATGCCCGAGAACGACTCCCACGAGATCGTCGACGCCGAGGCCCTCGTGGTCACCGAGGCCATCGAGGCCGCAGAGGCCGACGAGATCATCGAGGCTCTTGAGGCCGACGTGAACACCGACGAGTCCTTCGAGGACTCTGCCACCGACTCCGCCGCCGACTTCGACGCGGACGACGCCGACGAGGCCGACGCCGAGCCCACCCTCACCTTCGGTGACCTGGGTCTGCCCGAGGGCATCGTGCGCAAGCTCGCGCAGAACGGCGTCACCGCTCCCTTCCCGATCCAGGCCGCGACCATCCCGGACGCCCTGGCCGGCAAGGACATCCTCGGCCGCGGCCGCACCGGCTCCGGCAAGACCCTCTCCTTCGGTCTCCCGACCCTGGCCTCGCTGGCCGGCGGGCACACCGAGAAGAAGAAGCCCCGCGCGATCATCCTCACGCCGACCCGTGAGCTCGCGATGCAGGTCGCGGACGCCCTCCAGCCCTACGGCGACGTGCTCGGCCTGAAGATGAAGGTCGTCTGCGGCGGCACCTCCATGAGCAACCAGATCTTCGCTCTGGAGCGCGGTGTCGACGTCCTCGTCGCCACCCCGGGCCGACTGCGCGACATCATCAACCGCGGTGCCTGCTCCCTGGCGAACGTCCAGGTCGCGGTCCTCGACGAGGCCGACCAGATGGCCGACCTGGGCTTCCTGCCCGAGGTCACCGAGCTGCTCGACCAGATCCCCGGCGGCGGCCAGCGCATGCTCTTCTCCGCCACCATGGAGAACGAGATCGGCACCCTGGTCAAGCGCTACCTGACCAACCCCGTCACGCACGAGGTCGACAGCGCCCAGGGCAACGTCACGACCATGACGCACCACGTGCTCGTCGTGAAGCCGAAGGACAAGGCGCCGGTCACGGCCGCCATCGCCGCCCGCAAGGGCCGCACCATCATCTTCGTCCGCACCCAGCTGGGCGCCGACCGCATCGCCGAGCAGCTCGTCGAGTCCGGCGTGAAGGCCGACGCGCTCCACGGCGGCATGACGCAGGGCGCCCGTACCCGCGTCCTCGCGGACTTCAAGGACGGCTACGTCAACGCGCTCGTCGCCACCGACGTCGCCGCCCGAGGCATCCACGTCGACGGCATCGACCTGGTCCTGAACGTGGACCCGGCCGGCGACCACAAGGACTACCTGCACCGCTCGGGCCGTACCGCCCGCGCCGGCAAGTCCGGTGTCGTCGTGTCGCTGGCGCTCCCGCACCAGCGCCGCCAGATCTTCCGCCTGATGGAGGACGCGGGCGTCGACGCCACGCGCCACATCGTCCAGGGCGTCGGTGCCTTCGACCCGGAGGTCGCCGAGATCACCGGCGCGCGTTCGCTGACCGAGGTCCAGGCCGACTCCGCGAACAACGCCGCCAAGCAGGCCGAGCGCGAGGTCGCGGAGCTCACCAAGCAGCTGGAGCGTCTGACGCGCCGCGCCGGTGAGCTGCGCGAGGAGGCCGACCGCCTGGTCGCCCGCTCCGCCCGTGAGCGCGGCGAGGACCCGGAGGCCGCTGTCGCCGAGGTGGCCGAGGCCGCCGAGGCCGAGGTAGCGGCTGCCGCCGCTGCCGCCGCCGCCGAACTGGCCGCGCAGGAGCGCCGCGAGGAGCAGCGCGCCCAGCGCGACGACCGGGGCAACTTCGAGCGTCGCGACAACCGCGGCGGCGACCGCGGCGGCGACCGTGGCGGCTTCCGCCGCGACGACCGCGGTGACCGCGGTGGCGACCGCGGCGGCCGTCCGTCCGGTGGCTTCAATCGTGACGACCGCGGTGGCCGTCCCTCGGGTGGCTTCAACCGTGACGACCGCGGTGACCGCGGTGGCGACCGTGGCGGCTTCCGCCGCGACGACCGCCCCTCCGGTGGCTTCCGTTCCGGTGGCGACCGCCCGTCCGGTGGCTTCCGCTCCGGTGGCGACCGTCCGACCGGTGGCTTCCGCCGCGACGACCGTCCGTCCGGTGGCTTCAACCGGGACGACCGCGGTGGCGACCGTCCCTCCGGTGGCTTCCGCTCCGGTGGCGACCGTCCGACCGGTGGCTTCCGCCGCGACG
>NZ_JBHXRU010000069.1:0-33364 GCF_042716255.1 Streptomyces sp. NPDC058662
GTCCGCCGTCGCGAGACGGCGGACCGGGCCCTTCGGTGCAAGGTCCGGGCGGGAGACCCTACTTGAGCTTCGTGCCGGTCGAGCGCAGGTTCGCGCACGCCTCGGTGACGCGCGCGGCCATGCCGGCCTCGGCCGCCTTGCCCCAGGTGCGGGGGTCGTACTTGGACTTGGTGCCGACCTCGCCGTCGACCTTCAGGACCGCGTCGTAGTTGCGGAACATGTGGTCCACGACCGGGCGGGTGAAGGCGTACTGGGTGTCCGTGTCGAGGTTCATCTTCACGACGCCGTTCTCCAGCGCGGTGGCGATCTCCTCGGCCGTGGAGCCCGAACCGCCGTGGAAGACGAAGTCGAACGGCGAGGACTTGCCGTACTTCTCGCCGACGCCGGCCTGGAGGTCCTTGAGGAGCTCGGGACGCAGGACGACATTGCCCGGCTTGTAGACGCCGTGCACGTTGCCGAAGGAGGCGGCCAGCAGGTAGCGGCCCTTCTCGCCCAGGCCCAGGGCCTCGGCGGTGCGGATCGCGTCGTCGACGGTGGTGTACAGCTCGTCGTTGATCTCGTGGCTGACGCCGTCCTCCTCGCCGCCGGTCGGGGTGATCTCGACCTCAAGGATGATCTTGGCGGCGGCGGCCTTGGCGAGCAGCTCCTGGCCGATGGCCAGGTTGTCGGCCAGGGTCTCGGCGGAGCCGTCCCACATGTGCGACTGGAAGAGCGGGTTCAGACCGCGGGCCACGCGCTCGGCCGAGACCTCCAGGAGCGGACGTACGTAGCCGTCCAGCTTGTCCTTGGGACAGTGGTCCGTGTGCAGGGCGACCGTGATGTCGTACTTGGCGGCCACGATGTGCGCGAACTCGGCCAGGGCGACCGCGCCCGTGACCATGTCCTTGTTGTACTGGCCGCCCAGGAACTCGGCGCCACCGGTGGAGATCTGGATGATGCCGTCGCTCTCCGCCTCCGCGAAGCCGCGCAGCGCAGCGTGCAGGGTCTGGGACGAGGTCACGTTGATGGCCGGGTAGGCGAACTTGCCTGCCTTCGCCCGGTCGAGCATCTCGTTGTAGACCTCGGGGGTTGCGATGGGCATCTGTCCGCTCCTTGGCTGTGCGGGGAGTGTGCTTATTGCGGGCCCTGACCTGGGGGCGACGTCACCGTCGCCCCCATCTTTCCAGACTCGGCGCGACACTCCACCCCGTGGTGGCCCAGTACGTCCGGAAGCCGCCGGGACGTTTCACGTGAAACATCCCGGCGGATCGGAAAGGCGCAGGTCAGGCCCCTGCCAAGGCAATCGGGAACCGCGGCCGCCCGGTGTCCGAGGGGCGGACGGGCGGCCTTGACGGCCCCCTACCGGGCCCTCAGGACAGGCCCAGGTCCCCGAGGCGGTAGCCGGTGAGGTAGGGCAGGCCGGCCTCGGCGATGGCCTCGGCCGCGCCCCGGTCGACGATGGTGGCGACGGCGACGACCTCGCCGCCCGCCTCGCGGACGGCCTCGACGGCCGTGAGCGGGGATCCGCCGGTGGTGGACGTGTCCTCGACGACCAGGCAGCGCTTGCCCTTCACGTCGGTGCCCTCGATGCGGCGCTGCATGCCGTGCGCCTTCTGCGCCTTGCGCACGACGAAGGCGTCCAGCCGCCGACCGCGCGCGGCGGAGGCGTGCAGCATCGAGGTCGCGACCGGGTCGGCGCCCAGGGTCAGACCGCCGACGCAGTCGAAGTCGAGCTCGGCGGTGAGGTCGAGCATGACCTGGCCGACCATCGGCGCGGCCTCCCCGTCGAGGGTGATCCGGCGGAGGTCGATGTAGTAGTCGGCCTCCCGACCGGAGGAGAGGACCACCTTGCCGTGCACGACGGCCTTGTCCTTGATCTGCTGCAGAAGCGCATCGTGTACGTCAGTCATGACCCCGAGCTTAAGGGGGAGCTACCCGAGCCGCCGCCAGGTCCACGTGGTGGAGACCTCCAGCGGGTCCACCGGCGTGACCAGCTGCGGAAGGCTGTTCAGGCCGTTCGGCGGGCCCGACTGCGGCTCCACGCAGACGGCCTGCGGATCCTCGTCGTAGACGACCACCCATTCGGCGCGGCTGGTGACGCGCACGTCCAGCGCTCCGGGCCAGGTGACGGTGACGTCGACGCCGTTCGGCATGCCGAAGCAGTCGTCCCAGGGGCCGGGCAGCGGGTCGATACGCTTGCCGGTGGGGATGTGGTCCGCGCCGCGCTCCTCCTGCCAGGCGGGGTCGAAGGTGATCTGCGCCGGTTCGCCGCCGCGGCCGAGGTCGCGCAGGAACCAGGGGTGCCAGCCGGCCTGGGCGGGGAAGGAGTCCCCGTACGTCTCGACGCCCAGGGTGAGCGTCAGCGCGTCCTCGGACAGCTCGACGATCTGGGTGACCCGGCCGGGGTAGGGCCAGGGGTCGACCAGGTCGTACGTGAACGCCGCCTCGGTGGCGGTGGCGCGGGCCGGCCTCCAGGCCGCGTCCCGGGCGAAGCCGTGGAGGGCGTGCGGCGGGTGGTTCAGCGGGAGCTGGTGGACGGTGGCTCCGTCACGGAAGCGGCCGCCGTCGGTCCGGCCGCACCACGGGACCATGGGGAAGGCCCCGTAGTGCGCGCCCTGGCGCAGCAGCTCCGTCCCGTCGATCCGCAGGCTGCTGATCCGGCAGCCGTTGTCCTGGTCGACGGTCACCTCGGCGCCGCCGGCGCTCAGTTGCGTACTCATGGCTCGACCCTAAGGGCTGGCCCTTCGTCCCCGGTGGATCAGTGGGCGGCTTCAGACGCGGTGCGCCGCACGGCGCAGGGGCGTCCTCGGCGCGGGCGTGTACTCGGCACTCCCGCGGCGCGCCGGGGTGCCGCAGCCGTCGTCGTGCGCCCGCCGGTGCACCGGGCGGCCCTCGGCACGGGCCGCCGGCACTCGGCGGCGGCCGGGCGGTCCGCCGGTGTCCTGGTCCCGGCCGCTCAGCGGCGCCGCCGCAGGGCCCTGCCGATGACGACGGCCGAGGCCAGGGCGAGGGCGGCGGCCGGTGCGATCCAGCGCAGGCTGTCGGCGGCGGAGGCGGAAGCGGGTGCGGGGACCGGGGCGTAGCGGCCGCGCGGGGGCGCGTGGTCCACCTCCTCGGCGCTCCGGCCGATCATGGTGCGGCGGGCGTGGGCCGCCTCGGCCGGGGGTCGGGGGAGGTCGCCGAGCTCGCTCAGGTCCTCGAACCCGCCCGCCAGGAAGGGGTCCAGGGACGGGGCCGGTACGTCGGTGTCGAACACGGACGCGGAGACCTCGGTGGCGTCCTCCCCGCCGACGGCGCCGCCGGCCGCGTCGCTCTCCTCGGCCTCCTCCCCCTCGGCCACGGGGTCGGCATCCGCCCCGGTGTCAGCCCCCTCCGCCGCAGGGTCGGCCTCCGCCGCAGGGTCGGCCACCTCCGCCACGGGATCGGCCTCCGCCTCGGGTTCCTCGGCCGCGGCCGACGGAACGGGGGCGGCGCCCGCGACGGCCGCCAGGTGCCCGGCCGCCCGGTCCAGCAGCCGCCGTACGGCGGGGCCGGTGGCCTCCGGTCCGAAGCCCGCGGCGCGCCCGTCGGCGGTCGCCCCCGCGGTGATGTCCAGCCGGGTGCCGTCCTCCCGCGCCGCCAGGCGCAGCGCGAGGGAGAAGGCGACGGTTCCGCTGCCGCGTACCTCCGTGCCCTCGCCGTCGACGGCGAAGTGGTCGGGGTCCCGCTCGGTGACGGCCAGTGCCCCCCGGTAGGTGACGGTGTGTCCGCCGACCCGCAGCCGCAGCCGGCCCGAGAGCGGCCCGGCCCCGGTGTCGGCGTCCTGCTGGAGCCCCGGCACACAGCGGGCCAGCCGGGCGGGGTCGCGCAGTACGGCGCGGAGGTCGTCTACCGGGACCGGAACGAATACCTGATGCTCCATGCGGCCGAGCCTACCGACGAGACCCGTACCGGGTCACGAATACCGCGGGTGCGGCAGGGTCGACGGCGGCAGCCCCCGCACCCGGGTCCGCTCCGCGTCGCGGGCGGAGTCCAGCAGGGAGCCGGTCGACAGCGAGCGCAGTCCCGGCGTGTCGTGGTCCACGCGCAGTCGTGGGGCCTCCTCCCGGGAGGCGAGCACGAACCCCCAGTCCCGGGGCGGTGCGTCGGACGGGCCCAGGGGGGTGCGGTCGGGTCCGGCGGCATGGCCCGACAGGCGCCCGCCCGCGCTGTAGGGGGAGGTCCGCAGCCCGGCGGCGCGCAGGGTGGACTCGACGGTCCAGTACGCCCGGGGGCGGGTGGCCATCGGCCCGGCGTGCACGGCCATCCGTCCGCCGGGGCGCAGGGCCCGGGCGGCCAGCCCGTAGAACTCCTGCGAGTACAGCTTCGTGCTGGGGGTGATGCCGGGGTCGGGGAGGTCGCAGAGGATGACGTCGAAGCGGTCGTGGGCGGCCGGCCCCCGCAGCCAGCGGAACGCGTCCTGCGTGACGACCCCCAGCCGGGTGTCCTCGTACGCGCCGGCGTTGAGCGCGGAGAGCATCGGGTCGGTGCGGGCGAGGCCCACCACGCCCGGGTCGATCTCGACGACGGTCACGGAGGCGACGTCCGGGTAGCGCAGCACCTCGCGGGCGGCGAGCCCGTCGCCGCCGCCGAGGACCAGGACCCGGGCGTGCGGTCCGGTCATCGCGGGGTGCACGAGGGCCTCGTGGTAGCGGTACTCGTCGTAGCCGCTGACCCGCAGCCGCCCGTCGAGGTACAGGTCCAGGGAGCGCGGGGAGCCGGTCGGGGGGCCGGTGAGGACCAGCTCCTGCACGCCGGTCCGGACGGCGACCCGTACCTCCGCGCCGTAGACGGCCCGGCGGGCGACCCGCTCGAAGTCGTCGGCGAGCACGGTCGCGGAGGCCAGCACGGCGAGCACGGTCGCGTTCGCGGCGATCAGCACCCAGCGGGCGCGCCGGCTCAGGTCGCGGCGGAACAGCCACAGCACCAGGGCGCCGCCGACGACCGCGTTGACGGTGCCGGTGACCATGGCGCCGGTGAGCTGGCCGAGCAGCGGGAGCAGCAGGAACGGGAAGGCCAGACCGCCGACCAGGGCGCCCACGTAGTCGGCGGCGAACAGGTCGGCGACGGCCCCGCCCGCGTCCTGTCTGCGGATCCGCTGGATGAGGACCATCAGCAGCGGGATCTCCGCGCCGATGAGGACCCCGATGGCGAAGGAGAAGGCGACGAGCGCGGGCCGGGACTCTCCCAGCCAGGCGAAGGTCGCGTACAGCGCCATGGCCGAGAGCCCCCCGAGCAGGGCCAGCCCGGCCTCGATCGCGCCGAAGCCGAAGGCGGGCCGGTGCCGGAGCCGTTTGGCGAGGAGCGAGCCCACGCCCATGGCGAAGACCATGACGGAGAGCACGACCGACGCCTGGGTGACGGAGTCGCCGACGAGGTAGGAGCCGAGGGCGAGCAGCTCCAGTTCGTACACGAGGCCGCAGGCGGCGCAGACGAACACGGTGGCCAGCACGAGGAGTCGGCCGGTCCGGGGCCGTACGGGCAGGGCGGCCGGGACGGTCTCCCTGCCCGCGGACTCCGGAGCAGGGAGCACCCGGCGCGGGACGGAACGGTCGATCATGCAGCGAACCGTACGTCACCGCCCACGCCCATCCGGTCACCCACATGGGTGCAAGTGGGTTACTGATCAGGCCAGTTGGCCTAACGGATGTGCCGCCGCGCGCTCCGGAACGCGCCGCCGCGCCCCGCCGCCCGGTCAGAGCAGGACGGTGGCCTCCATGGCGGCCGCGGGCGCGGTGGCCGTGCGCACCCCGATCCGCGTCCGCGTGGCCACGAGCTGGCCTTCTTGCGGGTACGCGTGCCAGGTCCGCCAGCGCACCTGCCCCTCGTAGCGCTGCGCGAGCATGGCGGTGAAGGCGTGCGGGCTGCCGGGGAAGGTGCCCGCGAGCCCGTTCGGGTGATCCGCGACCAGGGCGAGGAGCTCCTGCGCCCGCCCCGCGAAGGACCCGCGGGAGAGCGTCTCGACGCGTGCGGCGAACTCGTACTCCCAGTCGCCCACCCGCTTGGCGACCCCGAGGGGCAGCGGCGTACTGCTGCCGGGCATACAGGCGACCGTCTCCGAGCAGAGCACGTCGCCCTCCTCCAGAAGTACCTGGTGGGAGGCGCCGAGCAGGCGCAACTCCACCTTCGCGCCGCCCAGCTCGATGTTCAGTACGCCCAGGGCGGGCAGCCGCTCCCGACCCAGGGCCCAGGCGAGATCGGCGGCACGCGTGTCGGTGTAGGAGGTCTGGAGGGTCGTGAGCATGAGTCGACTCCGCAAACGCGCGAGGGAGATGGGCCGGGGCCCGCCAGCGGTAGTCAACGGGTGGGGGGACACCGGCACGGGTCCTGGGAAGTCCAGGGAGGTCCGAGGACTGGTCTACTCAACCGAGGGAATCATGAAAGGCACGGCACTCACAGCGTTTTTACCCAACTTGAAGGGGTTTACATCCCCCCGGGGGCAGCACAGTTCACGTGTTCAACAGGTTGCGTCCCGCGCGTCGCCGTGCGGGGGCGCACAAGGGGGCGCCCGACGGAAACGAGCCCGTCGGGCGCCTTGTCCTGCCCGGTCCCGGCGGCCCGGTGCCAGCTGCCCCGTGTCAGCTGGAACCGCCGCAGCCGCCACCGCCGCCGGACGACGAGCCGCCCCCGCAGGAGGAGGAACCGCTCGAACACGACGAGCCGGTGCCCGTCGATTCACTCCCGCCCCACCAGCTGCTGGAGCTGCTGGAAGAGGAAGAAGACGAGGTGAACGAGGACGCTCCGGAGCCGGCGTAGCCGCTCCTGAACCCCCGCACCGCCATCGTCACCACGAACGCGACGAGCAACAGCCCCAGCACAATGAAGACGAACGTCATGTCCGCCCCCTCTCTCACGCCCCGGTCGTCCCGGGGGGCGGGATCCCCGCGTCCCGCGTGCAGGGGGAATTCCCATGTCCCGCACGGACCAAAGCACACTTGAGCAAGTCCAGAGGTTCCCCGCAGGATGGCGCCCATGACCGCACCCGAGAGCAGCAAGCGCCCGTTCCTGAACCGCGGGCTGGCGTCCTTCGGCACCACGATCTTCGCGGAGATGTCGGCCCTCGCCGCCCGCACCGGGTCGATCAACCTGGGCCAGGGCTTCCCCGACACCGACGGCCCGGCGCACATCGCCGAGGCGGCCGCCCGCGCGGTCCTCACCGGGCTCGGCAACCAGTACCCGCCGGGCGCCGGCGTCCCGGAGCTGCGCGGCGCGATCGCCGCCCACCAGCAGCGCTTCTACGGCCTCTCCTACGACCCCGACACCGAGGTCCTGGTGACCGCCGGCGCGACGGAGGCCATCGCCGCCGCCCTCCTCGCCCTCCTCGAACCGGGTGACGAGGTCATCGCCCTCGAACCCTTCTACGACTCGTACGCGGCCTGCATCGCGATGGCCGGCGCGGTACGCGTCCCCGTCACCCTGCGCCCGCACGCCGGCGCCTTCGCCCTCGACCCGGACGAGCTGCGCGCCGCGGTCACCCCGCGCACCCGCCTGCTGCTGCTGAACACCCCGCACAACCCGACCGGCACCGTCCTGACTCCGGCGGAGCTGGCCGCGGTGGCCGAACTGGCCGTCGAGCACGACCTGCTCGTCGTCACGGACGAGGTGTACGAGCACCTGGTCTTCGAGGGCGCCCACACCCCGCTGGCGGGTTTCCCCGGCATGCGCGAGCGCACGGTCACCATCTCCTCGGCCGGCAAGACCTTCTCCTTCACCGGCTGGAAGGTCGGCTGGCTCACCGCGCCCCCGGAGCTGACGGCGGCGGTCCGCTCGGTGAAGCAGTTCCTCACCTACGTCTCGTCCGGGCCCTTCCAATACGCGATCGCCGAGGCCCTCGCCCTCCCCGACTCCTTCTACGAAACCTTCCGCGCCGACCTGGCCGCCCAGCGCAACATCCTCGGCGACGGCCTGGCGGCGGCCGGCTTCGAGGTGTACCGCCCCCAGGGCACGTACTTCATCACCACCGACATCGCCCCGCTCGGCGAGCACGACGGCCTGGCCTTCTGCCGCGCCCTCCCCGAGCGCTGCGGCGTCGTCGCCATCCCCAACCAGGTCTTCTACGACGACAAGGCCGCGGGCGCCACCCAGGTCCGCTGGGCGTTCTGCAAGCGGCCGGCGGTCTTGCACGAGGCGGTGGAACGCCTCGGGCGGCTGACTCGCTGAAAGGCGCGCCGGATGGAGCACGGAAACAGGGCCTGGCCTCAGCTGGGCCCTGTTCCCCGCGGATGAACTACTCGGTGTCCCTGGGATGCCGACCCGTTCAAGGGTGGGACGCTGGCTCGATCGCCCTTCTTCGGGCTCACCCACTCACCTCTACCGGGCCCAGATCGTCATTCGCAAGAGGCCGCAGGGCTTCTCGAAGCTGCTCCGGATCCGCATTGATGCGCGCAGTCGCCCGCCAGGACACGAGGGTGCGGTGCACAGCCTCTCTGGCTCCCAGCTCAGCCGCGTCGGACAGCGCTTCGAGCAAGTCCACGGCGAACGCGCGCATCTCTTCGTCATCCAGATGCCGCACCCACGGACTGTCGACCGCTGTGCACGCGGAGCGCACCGAAGAGAGCCTCACGAACCGGGCGGCGGTGGATGTGGGCCGCCGCCCCGCTGCCGGTGGCTTCCGTGGCCCCCGCCATGGCCAGAGCCCGGCCCCGCACCGCGGTCGTGGTGACCGCGGTGCCGGCCGGGCTCAGGTGCGGCTACGGGCTGTATCTGCTGCTCGTGGCACGCGTATCGCTGTGACGGGCGACTACTGGTTGGTGTCGTCGCCGTCCTTGTCGTCGCCGTCGGCGGAGTCGACGTCCTGCTCCAGTCCGAGCTGCTCCACGAGCCACTTGTCGAACTCGATCGAGGCGCGGACCCAGCTGACCGTGGAGGACACGAAGTGCTCCAGGCTGACGCCGGTGCCGATCAGCATCTGCGCCTCGCCGATCAGGCGGACCGAGCCGTCGTCGTGGGTGTGGCTGTAGACCTTCGGCCACAGGGTGCGGCGGTTCCAGTCGTCGATCGACTCCAGGAGCTGCGGCTTCTCCTCGATCTTGTGCGGACGGTCGTAGAAGGTCCGCACCGAGAAGACCGCCTGGTCGCCCTCGCCGCGGAACATGAAGTACGTCCGGAACTCCTCCCACGGCGCCGCGAGGTCACCCTCGTCGTCGACGACGTACTTGAGCTCCATCTGCTCCAGCAGCTGCTTGACCAGATCCTGGTCGGGGACGACGGGGCCCGCCGGTCCTGTGGCCTGCGGCTCGGGCTGCTGCCCTCCGAAGTTCGGAATCGAGGCCGGGTCGATGCTCACCGTGTACTTCCCTTCGTGCGGATACCTGCATCCTCCCCCATCGCGCCTACCCCGTGTCCACCCCTGGACGCGCGATCCGCTCCCGGCGGACAGGAGCGCACCGCGCGTGACCGGGGAGGGACTCAGAGCGCCTTGCCGACCAGCAGCCCCTCCTCCGCGGCGTCGACCCGTACGGTGTCGCCGTCCTTGACCTCGCCCGAGAGGATCTCCCTGGCCAGGCGGTCTCCGATCGCCGTCTGGATCAGGCGGCGCAGCGGCCGGGCCCCGTACGCCGGGTCGTTGCCCTTGTCCGCCAGCCAGGCCAGGGCGGCGGGCGTGACCTCCAGGGCGAGGCGGCGGTCGGCGAGCCGCTTGGCCAGCCGGCCGATCTGCAGCTCCGCGATGTGCGCCAGCTCGTCGCCCGTCAGCGCGGAGAAGACGACGAGGTCGTCCAGCCGGTTGAGGAACTCCGGCTTGAAGGATGCCCGGACCACTTCCAGGACCTGCTCCTTCTTCTGCTCCGGCGGAGTGGCCGGGTTCATCAGGAACTGGCTGCCCAGGTTCGACGTGAGGATCAGGATGGTGTTGCGGAAGTCCACCGTCCGGCCCTGGCCGTCCGTGAGGCGGCCGTCGTCCAGGACCTGGAGCAGGATGTCGAAGACCTCCGGGTGGGCCTTCTCCACCTCGTCCAGGAGCACCACGCTGTACGGGCGGCGGCGGACGGCCTCGGTCAGCTGGCCGCCCTCCTCGTAGCCGACGTAGCCGGGCGGGGCACCGACCAGCCGGGCCACGCTGTGCTTCTCGGAGTACTCCGACATGTCGATGCGGATCATGGCCCGCTCGTCGTCGAAGAGGAAGTCCGCGAGGGCCTTGGCCAGCTCGGTCTTGCCCACGCCCGTGGGGCCGAGGAAGAGGAAGGAGCCCGTCGGCCGGTCCGGGTCGGCGATGCCGGCGCGGGTGCGCCGCACGGCGTCGGAGACGGCCCGTACGGCCTCGGACTGGCCGATCAGGCGGCGTCCCAGCTCGTCCTCCATACGGAGCAGCTTCTGGGTCTCCCCCTCCAGCAGCCGGCCGGCGGGGATGCCCGTCCAGGCTCCGACCACGTCCGCGATGTCGTCCGGGCCGACCTCGTCCTTGACCATCGTCCCCTTGGACGCCTCGGCCTCGGCCTCCGTGGCCTCCGCGAGCTCGCGCTCCAGGGCCGGGATCTCCCCGTAGAGCAGCTGCGAGGCGGTGTCGAAGTCGCCGTCGCGCTGGGCGCGCTCGGCCTGTCCGCGCAGGTCGTCCAGGCGCTCCTTGAGCTCACCGACCCGGTTGAGGGACTGCTTCTCCTTCTCCCAGCGGGCGGTCAGGCCGCGCAGGTCCTCCTCCTTGTCGGCGAGGTCCTTGCGGATCTTGTCGAGGCGTTCGCGGGAGGCCGGGTCGGACTCGTTCTTCAGCGCCAGCTCCTCCATGCGCAGGCGGTCCACCGACCGCTGGAGCTCGTCGATCTCCAGCGGTGAGGAGTCGATCTCCATGCGCAGCCGGGACGCTGCCTCGTCGACGAGGTCGATGGCCTTGTCGGGGAGGAAGCGGGAGGTGATGTACCGGTCGGACAGGGTGGCGGCCGCGACCAGAGCGCTGTCGTTGATGACCACCTTGTGGTGCGCCTCGTAGCGGCCCTTGAGGCCGCGCAGGATCGCGATGGTGTCCTCGACGGACGGCTCGGCGACCAGCACCTGCTGGAAGCGGCGCTCCAGGGCCGGGTCCTTCTCGATCCGCTCGCGGTACTCGTCGAGCGTGGTCGCGCCGACCATCCGCAGCTCGCCGCGGGCCAGCATGGGCTTGAGCATGTTGCCCGCGTCCATGGCGGAGTCGCCGCCGGCGCCCGCGCCGACGACGGTGTGCAGCTCGTCGATGAAGGTGATGATCTGGCCGTCGCTCGACTTGATCTCGGCGAGGACGGTCTTGAGGCGCTCCTCGAACTCGCCCCGGTACTTGGCGCCGGCGACCATGGCGCCGAGGTCGAGGGAGACCAGCCGCTTGTTCTTGAGCGACTCGGGGACGTCGCCCTTGACGATGCGCTGGGCGAGGCCCTCGACGACGGCCGTCTTGCCGACGCCCGGCTCGCCGATGAGCACCGGGTTGTTCTTCGTACGCCGCGAGAGCACCTGGACGACGCGCCGGATCTCCTGGTCACGGCCGATGACCGGGTCGAGTTTGCCCTCGCGCGCGGCGGCCGTGAAGTCGGTGCCGAACTTCTCCAGGGCCTTGTACTGGCCCTCGGGATCGGGGGTGGTCACCCGGCGTCCTCCTCGTGCGTTGTCGAAGGCGGCCAGCAGCTTCTTCGCGCCGGCGCCCTGGGTGGAAAGGACCTCGCCCGCGGCGCCGCCCTTGGCGGCGACGGCGATGAGGAGGTGTTCGGTGGAGAGGTACTCGTCGCCGAGCCGGCCCGCCTCGGCGTCCGCCTCCGCGAGTACGGCGAGCAGGTCGCGGCTGGGCTGCGGGGGCGCGACGGTGGAACCGGTGACGCTGGGCAGGGCCGCGAGCAGCCGCTCCGCCCCCGTCCGTACGGCCACCAGGTCGGCGTCGGTGGCGGCGAGGAGGTCGGTGACATTCTCGTTGTCCTCGCCGGCGAGCAGCGCCAGCAGCAGGTGGGCGGGGGTCAGGTCCGCGTGCCCGTCCTTGACGGCCCTGCTGGTGGCCGCGTTCAGCGCGTCCCGGCTCTTGTTGGTCAGCTCGGCATCCACTGCGTCTTCTCCTCTCGTACTGACAGACTCAGCATATGCAAAGTTGAGTCTATTCCACTCAAGGCTGTGCGGGGTACGTCCCGTACCCTTCGCTCCATGTCCCAAGACGTCCTCCACCCGACTCCCGAGTACCTCGCCTTCTGGCGGGAGCGGCACGTGTGCACCCTGACCACCCCGAGGCCGGACGGCACGCCGCACGTGGTGCCCGTGGGCGTCACGTACGACCCGGAGGCCGGCCTGGCCCGGGTGATCAGCAACAAGCACAGCAAGAAGGTCCGCAACATCCTGGCGGCCCAGGCGGCGGAGCCGGGCGGGGCGCGGGTCGCGGTCTGCCAGATGGAGGGGCGGCGCTGGGCCACCCTGGAGGGGCGCGCGGTGATCCGTACGGACGAGGCGTCGGTCGCCGACGCGGTGGCGCGCTACGCGGAGCGGTACGGGCGTACGCCCTCGCCCAACCCCGACCGGGTCGTCATGGAGATCACCCTGGACCGGGCGATGGGCCGCGCGTGAGGCGCTGACGGCTGAGGTGCTGACCGGCTGAGCCGCCCGGGGGCGGCGCGGGCGGTCGGTTCCGGTCAGATTCGCGGTCGACGACTGGACGCGGACATCACAACGGCGCCATCGTGGTCAGGTCCACGATGGCGCCGTTGTGTGGGGGAAGCACCTGAGCGATCTGCAACGACGGGGGAATCGCTTCAGGCACTGCGGGGGGTGGCGGTGGTGATGTCGGGTTCGAAGAGCTGGTGGTCGCGCTGATCAAGATTGACGAAGACCATTCCGTAGCGCACCTCGCAGCGGACGGGCTGCGGCGCGCCCCTCGGGCGGCGCAGGCACCGGTAGGCACGTACGTCCTCGTCCTCCTCGCGCACGACGACGATCGGTTGTCCGAACAGGGTGACCATCAGCGAGTCGCCGGGGTACGGAATCGCGGTGGCCAGGTCGATGAATTGCCATCCGGACCGGTAGGCGGAGGCCATTTCGCGGCGGAAACCGCGGTCGTCGGGGGTCATGCGCCCGCGGACTTCCCACCCGTGCCCCAGCCACTGTCTGACTCCGTACCGGCCGGCGCGATCCCCCAGCCGCTGTCGTCGACGGGCTGCGGAGCCGGGCCCCAACCGCTGTCGGCCTCGACACTGCCCCAGCCGCTGTCACCCTTGCCGGGGGTCCCCCAGCCGCTGTCGTCGTCGCCGGTGGTCCCGGCCCCCCAGCCGCTGTCGACCGGGGCGCTGCCCCAGCCGCTGTCCGCGAGCGAGATTCCACCGACAGCAGCAGCCGTAGAGAGAGCAATGGCAGCCACCGAGCGAAGCAATTTCTTGTACATGGTCGACGTTGTCCTCACTTGATGGATTCCTCTCCCCCGCATCTCAGACGATGACTTATCGAGCCACGCCATTGCCACCGTGGCGATGCATCATGTTCCTGTACATGCAGGACCCTGGGGGTGGGAGATATGCCGATAATGCGGATAAACCAGACACATCCCCATGCGGTGACAGATCTGTGCGATCTGGGGGCCGAGCTGTACGCGAGCGCGCTGAGCTCCGGCCGGATCGCCCGCGAAGAGGTCGAGCAGACGCCCTGCCTGCTGGAATTCGCGCTGCTGCACCCTGATCCGGACGACGACAACTGGCTCCGTCCGGTTCCACCCTCGGTTGCCCTGGCACAACGACTCCACCCGCTGGAACGGGAGATCCTGCACCGCCGGCGCTCCTCCATCGAGCTCGCCGAAGCCTTTGAGCCATTCATGGCCATCAGCGCGCTGACTCCCGCGCCGACGCACGCGATCACCGTGCTGGAGGGATTCAACAGGATCAACGCGGCGCTCAATGTGGCCACCGCCGAGTGCCAGGCGGAAATGCTGACCATCCAACCGGGCGGCGGACGCTCCGAGAACATTCTCAACCAGGCGATCGAACGCGACCAACCCCTTATCCGGCGCGGCGTGAGCATGCGCACCCTGTACCAGCACACCGTCCGCCACAGCCGCGGCACGATGGCCTACGTCGACCGGATGGCCAGCGGAAAAGTCGAGATCCGGACGCTGGAGGAGCTGGTCGAGCGGCTCATCATCTGCGACGAGTCGGTCGCCTTCATCCCTGCCAGCGACGACCAGCAGATCGCCCTGGAGCTGCGGCACCCCGCGCTCGTCCGCTACCTCGTCCGCGTCTTCGAACAGCTGTGGCGCCGGGCCACCCCGCTCAACGAGCAGATCCCCTACGACCCGACACCGTCGGGCATCTCGGGCGTGCAGCGCTCCATCGCCCAACTGCTCGTGGAGGGCCACGTGGACGAGGCCATCGCGCGCCGCCTGGGGATGAACGTACGCACCTGCCGCGCGCACATCGCCAAGCTGGCCACCGCGCTCGGAAGCGGCAGCCGCGCCCAACTCGGCTTCCTCATAGCCCAGTCGGGCATCCTGGGCCGCGTCTCGGGCCCAGCCCAGGAACCCCGCCTCTGAACCGGCGCCCACACACAAAACCCCGCCCCGGACACGGTCCGGGGCGGGGCGCCGTTGTGTTGTTTCAGCTGCTGTGCGGTGTTATCCGATGGTGAGGAAGGTGTTCCAGCCGTCTTCGTCGCGGCCGGAGGCTGCGCCGACGGTGGTGGTGCCGCCTTGGAAGAGCCATTGGTTGCCGTCGGTGCCGACGCCCCAGATGTCGGGGATGCCGTCGCCGGTGGCGTCGGCGGTGCCCAGGACGATGGGGAGCGCGGCGCGGCCCCAGCCGGTGGTGGCGTAGGTGAGGTCGGCGGCGCCCAGGGAGCCGGCCATGGTGGCGAGGGAGAGGACGTCGGCTCCGCCGTTGGGGCCGGGCTTGCCCTTGCGCAGGGCGAGGCCGCGGTTGGCGTTGGAGTTGTCGCGGAAGATCAGGTCGGGGACCTGGTCTCCGGAGACGTCGCGGACGCCGACGATGTCGCGGGCGGCCCAGCCGGTGGCGAGCTTCTTGTACGAGGTGAAGCTGGATCCGGTGTAGCCGGAGAACACCCAGAAGCCGTCGGCGTCGAGGGCGAACATGTCGCCGAGTCCGTCGCCGTCGAAGTCCTCGACCACCACGATCTGCCGCAGGGTCGCGGGGTCGGGGGCGGAGAGCGGGAGCTGCATCTCCATGCGGCGGCCGGCGTCGAACTGGCCGGTGCCGACTCCGGGGTAGATGTAGAGCTTGCCGTCGGGCATGCGCGCGATGAGGTCGGTCAGGCCGTCGCCGGGGTGCCAGTCGGTGGCGTGTCCGATGAGCGCGCTCTTGCCGGTGGCGGCGTCCTTGAAGTGGCCGGCCGCCACGGCCTTGCCGTTCTCGACGGCGCCGGGGATGTGGGCGTCGGTGTCGCCGATGCGGTCGCCGGCGTAGGTGCGCAGGTTTCCGGCTCCGTCGACGGCGAGGATGTCGGGGTGCCCGTCGCCGGTGACGTCACCGGGCTTGTCGATGCCGGGGCGGGGGCGGACGTAGAAGAGGTACTCGGTCGGCACGGAGATGTTGCCGGCCTTGTTCACCGTCCGGACGTAGAGGACGTTCGGTCCGGCGGTGTCGACCTGAAGCTTGATGGAGGCGAGGTCGTTCTGCCAGGGGGTGGTCTTCTGGTCGTAGAGGGGGTGGTTGAGGCTCCACTGGTACTCGCGGATGTCGGCGGCGGGGGTGCCGTTGCCGAGGAACTCGATCCACTGGTCGGGGGTGCTCGCCGGGGCCAGCGACCACTCGGCGCCGTCGGGGCCGGGCGGCGGGAAGTGCGAGGAGCGCACGGCCGGGTTGGCGGGGGCGGTGTGGTCGATGGTGAAGGTGCACCATCCGCCGCCGCCGGAGTCCGCGGGTCCCGAGCCCTGGGACCAGGAGCCGTCCCAGTCGTTGGTCCGCGAGAGCCAGTAGTACTTGCGGCCGGAGGTGAAGGAGGCGTGGGGGACGGACTTGGTGACGACGCCGTCGCTGTTGGGCCACATCCACTCGTCCAGGACGGGCGTGCCGGAAACGGCGTCCCAGACCTCGATCTGGACCTGCTTGAGGTTGCCGTCCCGGTCGATGCCCTTGGACTGGAACGACACGTCCGTCTTGCCGATGCTGGTACCGGTGCCGCTGGTCAGGCACGGGCCGCCGGGGGAGGTGTTCATGTTCGCAGCGACAGGGATGTCGGGCGGGGTGTTGTAGGTGACCTCGATATAGGGGGCGCTCTCACCGTTGGCGATGAACTTCTTCCAGTAGAACGAGTCCGACTCGCTCGGCGCCCGGAAACCGAGTGAGAGCGCACCCCAGCGGCCGTTCGCGGCCTCGGATACCAGGCCCTTGATGTCGGGGGCGATCCAGTTGTCAGGGCAGGTGGAGTTGTAGCCGTAGCCGGAACTCTCGCTGGTGATCTTCTTGCCCCACCAGCCGGTCGTGTTGTTCCAATTGCTGGACGACGTCACGAAAGGCGTCGAGTAGATGTCCATGGCCTTCGTCCCGCACGACCACGAATACGTCTGCAGTGCCCGGAGCTTCGCGGAGACGATCCCCGCTCCGTGGAGCTGGCTGCCGAATTCGAAGTTGAACACCGAACGGGACGTGCCGCCGGAGTCCGACTCGTAGCCGACACGGGCCTCGTTCGTACCCGACGCGTTGTAGTTCTGGCCGTTGTAGAAACTCGTTCCGCCGGCCGTCTTGTAGAGCAGCGACCAGGCGTGCTTGCGGCCCTTGAACGAGGGGTCCACGAACACCGGGTACACGGTGTCCGCGCCGGTCAGGAGTGCCTGGTCGGCCTTGAGGGTGAGGATGTTGTCGTTGAAGGAGGCCGCGGCGACCGCGAGGCGGGCGCGTTCGGCGCCCGCGAGGCCCTTCAGGGCAAGGGTGGGGTGGTCCTTCGCGACCGGCGAGGGCTTCCACGCCGGGACGTCATCGGTCGTGGCGACCTTGCCCGAGGAGTCCCACATCAGCGGCGACGGGGAGCCCGCCACCTCCTCGCCCGCACCGTCGCGGGCCGACAGCGCGCCCGATTCGGCGTCCAGGTGGAAGGAGAGATCAGGAGAAGCGAGCCGGTAGTTCAACTCGGCGAGAAGCGGGTCGGCTGCCGCGTTCTTGTCCTTCACCACCAGGACATGCGAATATCCGCCGTCCTGGGCGGTCATCACCAGGTCGATTCCGGGCCGCACATTCTCGTACAGGGCGCGCGGGCCGTCGATCACCGGCTCGGGCAGCACGCCCGGCCAACTCACCACCATTTCGCGGCCGTCGGTCTTCAAACGCACCAGTTCGGACCACACCGCACCCGGCGCGTCCACCGTCAGCGCGGACCGGACCACACCACGCGACGCACGCGAAGCATCCGCGGAGCCCGCGGAGAACACCACGGCGCCATTCACGGCCTTGGCGGCATAACCGCCCTCGACCCGCGCGAGATCGGTATCGATGGGCTTCCACTGGTCACCCACCCGCGCACGAACGGTCGACGTCGATATCTGCTTCTTGAAAAGACCGTCCGGCTGCGCCCACGTCGTCGTGTTCGCTGTGTGGTCAGCGGTGACCTCGACGTCCTCGCCCGACTCCGCGGCCAGCTTCCGGGCCTCGGCCGCCGTGACCGGCCCCCCGGAATTCTCCGCCTTCGCTCCGGGCTCGTCGTCGCCGCCCAGCCGGACACCCACCGGCACGGCAACCGCCACAGCGAGCAGAGCAGCGATGCCGCCCAGAGCCCGACGGCGTCTGAACCAACGTCTCGGTGGATCGTCCGCCACGGGCGCGTCCTCGGAAGCGGACTCGCTCACTACCATATTTCCTTCTCCCCCTCGGCCCGCCGATCCGGACGCGCATACTCCACTCTCCGGTCGACACAAAAAGTGCGCCCCGATCATGGACCAAGGTTTCGGCCACAGCACCCCCCTACGGGGGAAATCCCACACTCTGATACACCGGAATCCCCCCAATTTTCGTGACTTCGGAATGGCTGGAAGTGATTAAACCCACTCCCGCCCCCGAACATTGGACTTCCCGCCGGATCAGGCCCCAAGATCTGCTGGCAATTTGTCAATTCCCCGCCACCCGGATGTCCGATATCCGGACGGCGGCGGTATGGGGGGTAGTTATGTCGCCCTTTGCGGCGAGTAATTTGCGCCTGCCCGGAAACGGGCAGGCGCGCAGACGTGTGGCGCGCACCGGAGCCACGCTCTCGGTGGTTCTGATGGCCACACTTCTGCCTGTTCAGGCATGGGCCGCCCCACCGGGCGACCGCACGGGGGTCGAGCTGCCGGGTCTCCAGCAGGACCTGAGGGCCAAGCTCGACAAGGTCGAGGCCGCGAAGCTGGAGGACTGGGCCGGAGCTCCGGCCCAACCCCCGGCCGGCTACGAACCCTCCAAAGTCACTCCCCCGACGGCCGGTTCGGCCGATGTCGCACTGAGTTCCGGCAGCGGAACCGGCCTGGTGCAGGCCGGCACGCTGCCGATCAGCATCGGCAAGGCTTCCCCGACGGAGACGAACCCGACCCCACCCGCCCCGTCCGGCACCTGGTCGGTGGCCGTCGAGGCGCGCACGACCACCGAGGCCGCCGGCCTCGACGGTGCGATCATCAAGGTCACGCCCCCTGCCGAGGGCTCGACCCCGGTCGACGTGCAGCTCGACTACAAGCAGTTCGAGGACCTCTACGGCACCGAGTGGGCCACCCGGCTGGAGATCAAGCAGCTCCCCGAGTGCTTCCTGACCACGCCGCTCCTTCCCGAGTGCAGCACCGCAAAGCACGTACCGAGCACCAACGACCCGTCGACCGGCACCGTCCGCGCGACCATCGACCCGGCCACCGCGCCGGGCCTCGGCATGCGCACGATGGCCCTGACCGGGGGCGGCGGACCGACGGTCCTCGCGGCCACGGACTCCGCGTCCGGCGGCGGCGGCACGTACAAGGCGACCTCCCTCTCCCCGTCCGGCACCTGGACGGCGGGCGGCAGCGGCGGCGGCTTCTCCTGGGCCTACCCCCTGGGGGTCCCGGCGCCCCCGGCCGGCCCGGAGCCCAAGGTCTCCCTCTCCTACGGCTCCCAGGCCGTCGACGGCAAGACCTCCGTCGCCAACGGACAGGCCTCCTGGGTCGGTGACGGATGGGACTACCACCCCGGCTTCGTCGAGCGGCGCTACCGCTCCTGCTCCGCCGACCTCAAGGCCGCCCCGGGCGCGCCGAACAACGACAACAGCACGGACAAGAAGAAGGCCGACCTGTGCTGGGCCGGCGAGAACATGGTGATGTCGCTCGCCGGCAGCACCACCGAGCTCGTCCACGACACGGCCACCGGCAAGTGGATCCCCGCGGACGACGACGGCTCCAAGGTCGAGCGCCTGACCGACGCGAACGTCGCCAACGGCGCGAAGGACGGCGAGTACTGGGTCGTCACCACGCGTGACGGCACCCGCTACTTCTTCGGGCGCCACGACGTGGACGGGGCCGGCTCCCGCGCGGTGACGGACTCCGTCTTCAACGTCCCGGTCTTCGGCAACCATGCGGGCGAGCCCTGCCACGCGGCCGCCTTCGCCGCCTCCTCCTGCAAGCAGGCCTGGCGCTGGAACCTCGACTACGTCGAGGACGTCCACGGCAACGCCCTGGTCATCGACTGGAAGCGGGAGGAGAACCGCTACTCCAAGAACGAGAAGTTCAAGGAGAAGAGCGCGGCCGAGGTCGGCTACGTCCGCGGCGGCTACCCGAAGCAGATCTCCTACGGCCTGCGCGCGGACAACCTCTCCGGCGCCCCGGCCGCCAAGGTCGAGTTCACCGTGGCCGAGCGCTGCGTGGTGGAAGGCACCACGAAGTGCGAGGACGCCGAGTTCGAGTCGAAGAACTACGAGCGCAAGCAGCCCTGGTGGGACACTCCGTCCACACTGAACTGCACCTTCGCCGCGGAGACCTGCTACGTCTCGGTCCCGACCTTCTGGACCCGCAAGCGCCTGACCGGCATCACCACCTACGGCCAGCGCACCGAGGGCAGCACCGACCTCTCCAAGGTCGACCACTGGTCGCTCCAGCAGTCCTTCCCGAAGCAGCGCACCGACACCCACCCGCCGCTGTGGCTGGAGTCGATCACCCGCACCGGCTACGCGGCCACGAAGGACGAGAACGGCAACCAGCACAGCGCGCCGCTGCCGCCGGTTTCCTTCCTCGCCAACGTGGTGGACATGCCCAACCGCGTGGCGAAGAGCGCGAACGACGCGACCCCCGACTACGACCGCCTCCGCGTGGAAACCATCCGCACCGAGACCGGTGGCGAGGTCTACGTCGACTACTCCGCCCCGTGCCCGGTCGGCACCACCCACCCCAAGCCCGAGGGGAACACGGGCCGCTGCTTCCCCAACCACTGGTCCCCGGACGGTGAGCTGGAGACGCCGCCGCTGGAGTGGTTCAACAAGTACGTCGTCGACAAGGTCGTCGAGAAGGACCGCGTCGCCCGCCAGCCCGACGTCACCACGAGCTACACCTACGAGGGCGACGCCGCCTGGGGCAAGGACACCGACCCCTTCACCAAGCCCGAGCTGCGCACCTACAACCAGTGGCGCGGCTACGCCTCGGTCGTCATGACCAAGGGCGTCACCGCCAACGCCGGCCAGCCCGACGCCACGGAGCAGTCCCAGACCCGGACCCGCTACTTCCGCGGCATGTCCGGTGACGCGGGCCGCCCCGTGATCACCGTCAAGGACTCCACCAACACCGAGACCCTCGGCGACGACCTGCCCCCGTACGCGGGCAAGGTCGCGGAATCGATCACCTACACCAAGGCCGGCGCAGGCGCCTCCGTCGTTGCCCGCGACCTGAACTGGTACACGAGCACGCGCACCGGCACCCAGCCCCGGACCGGCACCACCGCCCTCGAAGCCTTCCGCGTCGAGACCTCGCGCATGGACCGCTACGAGGCGATCAGTGGCGGCGGTCAGCGGCTGACGCGTGCGACCGACACCTTCGAGGCCGCCTACGGCCTGAAGGCCACCGCCCAGACCGAGGCCATGACCTCGAACGGCTCCGGCGGCTGGACGGTCAACGACCAGAGCTGCACCACCACCACGTACGTGCACAACACCGCCGCGCACCTGATCGGACTGCCGCAGAGCGTCCGCGGCACGGCGGGCACCTGCGCGCAAGCCGGCACCGGCACCCTGCTGTCCAACACCCGCACCTCGTACGACGCCCTGAACGCCTTCGGGACCGCCCCCGTGAAGGGATTGCCCTTCCAGACGGACACCCAGGACGGGGCGGGCACCGGCTGGATCACCACCGGCCGCTTCGAGTACGACGCCCTCGGCCGCGTACTCAAGTCGTACGACCCCGCCGGCAACGCCATCACCACGGCGTTCACTCCGCCGACCGGACCGGCTTTCAGCCAGTCCACGACCAACGCCCTGACCCACAAGTCCTCCGGCAAGTTCGACCCGGGCCGCGGCCTGGTCCTGGAGGTCACGGACCAGAACAACCGCAAGATCACCTCTGGTTACGACCCGCTGGGGCGGACCACGGCGGTCTGGACGCCCTCGCAGAACCCGGCCACCGACAAGGCCCGGCAGACCTTCGACTACCAGATCTCCGAGCACGAGCCCCCGGCCGTGACCTCGCGCGCCCTGCGGGACAACGGCACCTACGAGACCTCCGTCGAGATCTACGACGGCCTCCTGCGCCCGCGGCAGACCCAGTCGGAGGCCCCGGGCGGCGGGCGCGTGGTCAGCGACAAGCTGTACAACGCGAACGGCACCGTCCGGCAGACCAACAACAACTACTACGCCGAGGGCGAGCCCGACCGGAGCATCTTCGTCCCGGAAACGGTCTTCCACGTCCCGAACGCCACGGCGACCGCCTACGACGGACTCGGGCGCTCGGTGCGCTCGACCACCCTCTACGACGGTACGCCGCACCACTCCGACGTCACCGCGTACGGCGGTGACTGGACCATTGAGCGCAGCGGCATGTCAGCCGACGGTTCGGCCCCGCTGCCGGGGAGCCAGGCCTCCAAGACCTGGACCGACGCGCTGAACCGCACGGTACTGATTCAGAAGTACACCGCCCCGGACCTGACCACCTGGAACAACACCGCCTACGCCTACGACGTACGCGGCAAGCTGTCCAAGGTCACGGACGCGAACAACAACGTATGGACGTCCTCGTACGACGCCCGCGGGCGCCTGACCGGCTCCACGGACCCGGACATGGGGTCCGCGACCTTCGGCTACAACAACCTCGACCAGCAGGTCTGGGCCGAGAACGCGGCCGGCAAGAGGACCCACAGCATCTACGACAAGCTCGGCCGCAAGACCGAGACGCGTGAGGACTCGGCCACCGGGCCCCTGACCGGCTCGTTCACCTACGACGGGCTGGCCGGAGGCAAGGGCAAGCCCAACACCGCCACCTCCTACAGCGACGGGGCAGCCTACAAGAGCGAGATCACCGGCTACGACGCCGAGTACCGCCCCACCGGAACGAAGCTCACCATCCCCGAGACGGCCGCCACCACGGGCCTGGCCGGCACCTACACCTACAGCACCACCTACACCCCCACGGGCCAGATCCAGTCGACGACACTCCCGGCCACTCCGGGCGGCCTCGCGGCCGAGAAACTGATCACCCGGTACGACGCTGACGGCCTGGCCAAGACCATGTCGGGCCTGTCCTGGTACACAGCGGACACGGTCTACAGCCCCTTCGGCGAGGTCCTGCGCACCGCGTCGGGCAAGGCCCCGCAACGGGTGTGGACGACCAACCTGTTCGACCCGTACACGGGTCGCGTCTCCCAGTCGATCTCCGACCGGGAGACGCCGGGTGACCACCGGCTGTCCGCGCTCGCCTACACGTACGACGTCGTAGGCAACCCGACCTCGATCACGGACACCCGGCCGGGCGGCGCGATCGACCGGCAGTGCTTCTCGTACAGCCCGATGGGCCAGCTCACCAAGGCCTGGACCGGCAAGACGGCGCAGTGCACCGGACCGTCGCTCAGCGATGTCGCCGCCGGACCGGACGGTGACGGCTACTGGCAGTCGTACGAGTTCGACAAGATCGGCAACCGCACCAAGCTGGTGAACCACCACCTCACCGACGCGGCGCTGGACCAGACGACGACCTACACGTACGGCATCAACGTCTCGCCCGCCGGCCAGACGCCGGTGATGACCAAGCCCCACGCCCTCGCCAAGGTGGAAAAGAAGCAGGGGACGACGCCGCTCTCCCAGTCGACCTACGAGTACGACGCCACGGGCAACACCAAGACCCGCAAGATCGGCGCCGACACCCAGGCCCTGACCTGGAGCCGCGACAACAAACTCACCTCGGCGAGCAGCCCCGGCATCGGAGCCGTAGCCGTTGTCGGCCCGGCGGCCAAGTGCCTCGACGTCGCGGGCGGTTCCTCCGCGGACGGCACGGCCGTCCAGCTGTGGACCTGCAACGAGACGCGCGCCCAGCAGTGGCGCCTGACCGGCGACACCGTCCAGGCCCTGGACAAGTGCCTGACGGCGCAGGGCGGCGTCACCGTCCTGGCCACCTGTGACGGCAGCGCACAGCAGAAGTTCGTCGTCCGGGCGGACAAGACGCTCTACAACGCGGCCGCCAACGGCTGCGTGGACGTCCCGAACGGCAACACCGCCGACGGCACCGACCTGCTGGTCTACGCCTGCGCGGCCGGCCCCAACCAGCAGTGGACTCCCGCCGACAACACCACCAAGTACATCTACGACGCCTACGGCAGCCGCCTCGTCGAGGAGACCGGGTCCAGCCGGACGCTCTACCTCGGCGAGACCGAGGTCACCGTCAACAAGGCCGGCCTGGCCATCGACGCGGTGCGCTACTACAGCCTCCCCGGCGCACCGACCACGATCCGCAAGACCGATGGCAAGGCCAGCGGCCACAAGCTGACGGTCCTGCTGACCGACCACCACAACTCCGCGACCATCGCCGTCGACCAGCAGGCAGGGCAGGCGGTCACCCGCCGCAAGCTCGACCCCTACGGCAACCAGCGCGGCCCCACGGCCGGCAATTGGCCAGGCAGCCGCACCTTCCTGGGCACCGGCAACGAGGACACGAGCACGGGCCTGACCCATATCGGTGCCCGCGAGTACGAACCGACCACAGGCCGCTTCATCTCGGTCGACCCCGTCATCGACATCACCAACCCGCTCCAGATGAACGGGTACAACTACGCGAACAACAACCCGGTCTCGCAGACGGACCCGACCGGCCTCGAAAGCTGCGGCCCGCACGGATACTGCGGCGGTGGCGGCCACACCAACGGCGAGTGGCTGCACGTCCCGGACGACGACGACACGGACGACACCGAGACCTGGGAGGCGCCGGCTGTCACCATCACGGTGGACAGGCAGGGCGACCGATACATCAACGGTGGACGCCTCAAGACCGACAAGGAGTTGAAGGTCCGCTTCTCGTTCAAGAAGACGTACGAGGAGCGGCTGAGGGCGTGGCTGAGCACGGAGCGCTGCTTCCACCCCGACAGTCAGGACGCGTTCTGCGACGGTGCCGCGGAGCTGGGCCTGTTCTCGTACGAGAGGTCTCCGGGGCGGGCCGCCGTCGGAGACTTCCTCCTCCTCGTCATCGCACCGGACGCCGCCGCCTGGGCGGCCTGTGCCGGCTTTTCCGCGAAGGGCTGCGTGAACGCGGCACTCGACCTCCCCTGGGCCAAGTGGGCCAAGGCCATCAAGGTCGTCGGCGAGGGCAAGAAGATGGCGGAGCGGGTGGAAGAGGCCAAAGCCTCGTCCAAGACGGGGCGCGCCGCGAATGTGGCGAAGGTCGAGATGGCCAAGCTGAAGGTGATCGCCGAACGCTACGGCGGCTCCGACGCCCAGGTCGATGCCACGTTCGGCAAGGGAAAGCTCTGGCACAACCAGGACACGAACCTGGAATACCACAACAAGACACATTTGAAGAACGTGAAGAAGAATTTCCTCCGCCGGGATGTCGTGGCCGCGCGGGACGCTTACCGAAGGGTCGAGGCCGACAACCCCAGGAACCCGAGCGCGAAGCAGCGCGCCGACCTGATGGACTACCTCTTGGAGAACTGGTAAAGAGATGACGGCCATGAAATTCGTGGTGCAAGCCGGGCCGGACACCCCGCTCACCGTCCACTTCGAGCCGCAGGGCACCCAGTTCGAGCTCGCACCCGGTGACCACCTCGTCGTCGAGTGGCCCGTCGGCGGGTCCGGGAAACTGCTGGGCGGGTTCACCCACGAGCCGGACAACCTGACCCTCAGCGAGCCGGCGGGCGGAACGGCCCGCATCTGGAACTCGCACGGCGAGGAGATCGACGTCTTCGGACACTGAGCCCGGACGAGGCCCCGCCCGGAACCGCCCGGGCGGGGCCTCTCGCACTACGCGAGGTGCCCGTTGCACCGACAAGGGAAGGCCGTGAACCTGTAATGAGACTGACCTGGAGAAATCGCCAGGAGGAGGCCAAGGCGCCGACGGCGAGGTTCGTCGTCCAGGCCGGGCCGGACACCCCGTTCACCGTCCGCTTCGAGCCGCAGGGGACGCAGCTCGAACTCGCGCCCGGTGACTACGTGATCGTCGAGTGGCCCCTCGTCGAGGACGGGGAGCCGCACGGCGGCGTCGTGCACGCACCCGATGGTCTGACGCTCACCGAACCCGGGGGCGGCGCGGCCGGCGTCTGGGACTCCCGCGGCAGGAAGCTCGACATCCTCGGCCGCTAGAACCATGAGAGGGCCCCGCCCGGAGACATCCGGGCGGGGCCCTCTCATGCGTGCGCGTGCCGCGTATGCGGGCGGACCGGCGGCGTGCGTCAGTCCAGGGGGCGCTTGGGGGTCGGGCGCCAGACGACCAGGGCGCTGCCCGGCTGCGGGGGCTGGTACGGGACCAGGTCGCGCCGGTACGAGGCGTGGACCTGGGCCTCGCGGGCCTGGAGCGTGGCCGCCGCGCCGTCCACCGCCGCGGAGAGCTCGGCCACGCGCTGCTGGAGGGCGGCGACCTGGTTCTCCAGCTCGATGATCCGCTTGATGCCCGCCAGGTTGATGCCCTCGTCCTGCGACAGCGCCTGCACCGTGCGGAGCAGTTCGATGTCGCGGGCCGAGTAGCGCCGGCCGCGCCCGGCCGTACGGTCCGGGGAGACCAGGCCGAGGCGGTCGTACTGGCGCAGGGTCTGCGGATGCAGGCCGGAGAGCTGGGCGGCCACGGAGATCACGTAGACGGGGGTCTCGTCGGTGAGCTGGTAGCCCCCGCCCAGACGGGAGGACTGTCGTCGGCGGCCGTCCATGTCATGCTCCCTTCGCGGACTCGAACAGCGCGGAGCGCGGGTCCTCGGACTCCGTCGCCTCGCGGTACGTCTCCAGCGCCTCGCGCGCCTTGTCCGACAGTTCCGTGGGAACCGCGACCTCCACCGTCACCAGCAGGTCGCCGCGGGTGCCGTCCTTGCGGACCGCGCCCTTGCCGCGCGCCCGCATGGTGCGGCCGTTCGGAGTGCCCGGCGGGAGTTTCAGCGTCACCGAGGGGCCGTTCAGGGTCGGGACCTTGATGTCGGCCCCCAGCGCCGCCTCGGTGAACGTCACCGGCACGGTCACCGTCAGGTTGTCGTCCTTGCGGCCGAACACCGGATGGCTGTCGACGTGCACGACGACGTAGAGGTCGCCGCCCGGGCCGCCGCGCTCGCCGGGCGCCCCCTTGCCGCGCAGCCGGATCCGCTGGCCGTCGGAGACGCCCGCCGGGATCCGGACCTGCATGGTGCGGGAGGAACGGGCCCGGCCGCTGCCCTTGCAGACCTCGCAGGGGGTCTCCGCGATCAGGCCGCGGCCCTTGCAGTCCGCGCAGGGATCGGTCAGCGAGAACCCGCCGCCGCTGCCCCGCGACACCTGGCCGGTTCCGACGCAGGTGGGGCACACCCGGGGCGTGCCGTTCTTGTCGCCGGTGCCCGAGCAGGCCTTGCAGGGGGCCTGCGAGGACATCCGGAGCGGGACCGTGGCCCCGTCCACCGCCTCCGTGAAGGAGAGGGTGACCTCGGACTCGATGTCCTGGCCCCGGCGCGGCTGGGTACGGGCGCCCGGGCCGGTGCCGGCGCCGGCGCCGCGGTTGAACAGGCCGCCGAAGACGTCGCCGAGGCCACCGCCGCCGAAGCCGCCGGGGCCGCCCTGCTGCTGGCCTCCGAAGAGGTCGCCGAGGTCGAAGTTGAACGAGCCGCCCGCGCCCGGCCCCGGGCGGAAACCGCCGTTGCCGAACAGGGCGCGGGCCTCGTCGTACTCCTTGCGCTTCTTCGGGTCGCCGAGGACGTCGTTCGCCTCGGAGATCTCCTTGAAGCGCCCCTCGGCCGAGGCGTCGCCCTTGTTGGCGTCCGGGTGGAACTCGCGGGCGAGCTTCCGGTACGCCTTCTTGATCTCGGCCTCGGTGGCGTCCTTCGGGACACCGAGGACCTTGTAGTAGTCCTTCTCGACGAAGTCCTTCGTGTTCATCCCCGGTGTCCCTCCTCCCGTGCTCCTGCGCGCGGTGCTACGTGTGGTGCGTCAGCCCTTGTCGGGGGCATCCGCGTCCTTGTCCGACGGCGCCTCGGCCTCCGCGGACTCCGACTTGGGGGCCGCCCCCGGCTGGGGCTCGGCCACCGCGACCCGTGCGGGACGGATCGTACGCTCGCCGATGCGGTACCCCGGCTGGAGGATCGCCACGCAGGTCGTCTCGGTGACGTCCGGCGCGTACGAGTGCATCAGGGCCTCGTGGATCGTCGGGTCGAAGGGCTCGCCCTCCTTGCCGAACTGCTGGAGGCCCATCTTCGCGGCGACCGTCTCCAGCGATTCGGCCACCGACTTGAAGCCGCCGACCAGTTCGCCATGCTCCCGCGCCCGGCCGACGTCGTCCAGGGTCGGGAGCAGCTCCGTCAGGAGGGACGCGACCGCGATCTCCTTGACGGTGACCCGGTCCCGGTCCACCCGGCGGCGGTAGTTCTGGTACTCCGCCTGGAGCCGCTGGAGGTCCGCGGTGCGCTCGGAGAGCGCCGTACGGGCCTGGTCCAGCTGCGCCAGCAGAGCGGTCTCCTGGCCTGCGGCCTGTGCTGAGTCCCCGGCCGGGGCCGCCTCCTCCGCCTGGGCGGGTTCGGCGGCCGTCGGCTCCTCGGGCGTGCCGTCGGCGGGGACTTCGGGCTTCTCCTCGAAGCCCGGGGTCTCCTCCGGCATCAGGCAGCGCCGCCCTTCGGCTTCTCGTCGTCCACGATCTCGGCGTCGACGACGTCGTCGTCGGCCTTCGCCTGGCCCGCGTCACCGGCGGCGCCGGCGGCACCCTGTCCGGCCTGGGCGTCGGCGTAGATCGCCTGGCCGAGCTTCTGGCTGACCGCGGCGAGCTTCTCGGTCGCCGTACGGATCTCGGCGGTGTCCTCGCCCTTGAGGGTCTCCTTCAGCTCGGAGACGGCCGTCTCGACCTCGGCCTTGACGTCGGCCGGGACCTTGTCCTCGTTGTCCTTGACGAACTTCTCCGTCTGGTAGACGAGCTGCTCGCCCTGGTTGCGGGACTCGGCCGCCTCCTTGCGGCGGAGGTCCTCGTCCGCGTACTGCTCCGCCTCCTGGCGCATGCGGTCGACCTCGTCCTTGCCGAGCGAGGAGCCGCCGGTGACGGTCATCTTCTGCTCCTTGCCCGTGCCGAGGTCCTTGGCCGTGACGTGCATGATGCCGTTCGCGTCGATGTCGAAGGAGACCTCGATTTGCGGGATGCCACGGGGGGCCGGCGGCAGGCCGGTCAGCTCGAACATGCCGAGCTTCTTGTTGTACGCCGCGATCTCGCGCTCGCCCTGGTAGACCTGGATCTGCACGGACGGCTGGTTGTCCTCGGCCGTCGTGAAGATCTCGGACCGCTTGGTCGGGATCGTGGTGTTGCGCTCGATGAGCTTGGTCATGATGCCGCCCTTGGTCTCGATACCCAGGGACAGCGGGGTCACGTCGAGGAGCAGGACGTCCTTGACCTCGCCCTTGAGCACGCCGGCCTGCAGCGTCGCGCCGATGGCGACGACCTCGTCCGGGTTGACGCCCTTGTTGGCGTCCTGACCGCCGGTGAGCTCCTTGACGAGCTCCGCGACGGCCGGCATACGGGTGGAACCGCCGACGAGGACCACGTGGTCGATCTCGGACAGGTTGATGCCCGCGTCCTTGATGACGTTGTGGAACGGGGTCTTGCAGCGGTCGAGCAGGTCCGCGGTCAGCTGCTGGAACTGGGAGCGCGTGAGCTTCTCGTCCAGGTGCAGCGGGCCCTCGGCGGAGGCCGTGATGTAGGGCAGGTTGATCGAGGTCTCCGTGGAGGAGGACAGCTCGATCTTCGCCTTCTCGGCGGCCTCGCGCAGGCGCTGGAGCGCCATCTTGTCCTTGGACAGGTCGACGCCGTGGCCGTTGTGGAACTGCTTCACCAGGTAGTCGACGACGCGCTGGTCCCAGTCGTCACCGCCGAGGTGGTTGTCACCGTTGGTGGCCTTCACCTCGACGACGCCGTCGCCGATCTCCAGGAGCGACACGTCGAAGGTGCCGCCACCGAGGTCGAAGACGAGAATGGTCTGGTCGTCCTTGTCGAGGCCGTAGGCCAGGGCGGCGGCCGTCGGCTCGTTGACGATGCGCAGGACGTTGAGGCCCGCGATCTCGCCGGCCTCCTTCGTCGCCTGGCGCTCGGAGTCGTTGAAGTAGGCCGGGACGGTGATGACCGCGTCCGTGACCTTCTCGCCCAGGTACGCCTCGGCGTCGCGCTTGAGCTTCTGCAGGATGAAGGCGCTCATCTGCTGCGGGTTGAAGTCCTTGCCATCCAGGTTGATCTTCCAGTCAGTGCCCATGTGGCGCTTGACGGAGCGGATGGTCCGGTCCACGTTCGTGACCGCCTGGCGCTTGGCCACCTCGCCGACGAGGACCTCGCCGTTCTTGGCGAAGGCGACGACGGACGGCGTGGTCCTGGCGCCCTCGGCGTTGGTGATGACGGTGGGCTCGCCGCCTTCCAGAACGCTGACGACGGAGTTAGTGGTGCCCAGGTCGATGCCGACCGCACGTGCCATTTCGATTCCTCCAGCTGACTTGAGTGGAACAGGCTCAACCATGCCGCATCCCCGCGCGGACGTCAACAGAGCTGAGTCGCGTCGACTCAACCTTTAGGCTCCCCTTACGCGCAACCCGGTCCGGCCCTCCGTCGTTCGCGGCGCGGCGTCCGGGGCGGACCCCCGGTCCTTGGGCGCGTTCCGGCGGGCACCCGCCGGCGGCACCGGCACCCGAACGGGTCACCCCCGCCGCGCGGCGCCCCGCCCCCGCCGGGGCCATCCGGCACGGTGCAGGAATGCCCCTGCCGCTCACCCTCCCGTCCCCCCGGGCCCGGCCGGCGACGCCATTCGCCAAGCGGGTGCTCGACCTGGCCGGCGCGGCGGTCCTGTGCGTCCTCGCCGCCGTACCGCTCGCGCTGGCCGCCGGGCTGCTGTACGTGACCCAGGGCGGCCGGGCCCTCGTACGGGAGCCGGCCGCCGGCCTGGCCGGGCGCCCGTTCCGGGTCTGGCGCCTGCGCACCGGCGGGGCGGGCGCCGTCGGCGAGGCCGTCGAGCGGTGCGCCCTCGACGCACTGCCGCAGCTGGTCAACGTGCTCCGGGGCGAGATGTCCCTGGTCGGGCCGCGCCCGGAGCCGCGTACCGACCGCCCCGAGCGGCTCCTCGTACGCCCCGGGATGACCGGGCTGTGGCAGGTGAGCGCCCGCTCGGACCTACCGTGGGAGGAGATGCCCCTGCTCGACCTGCATTATGTGGAGAACCACTGGCTCGGGATGGACCTCGCGATCCTGGCGCGGACCCCGGGGGCCGCCTACCGACATAGGCAGCCCTGAGCGACACAGATCACCGCACGCTCAGCTACATTGCGGCGTCGGGAATGGGTAACCTCAAGCCTTGACTTCATAAGTTACCGCTTAGTAAGTGCCGCCCGAGGAGCCCTCCCATGCAACTCGCCGCGATCATCGTGTCGCTGGTCCTGACCGTGGTCGGCGTCGCGCTGCTCGCCCGAGCCGTGGCGCAGATCTACCGCTTCGTGAAGCTCGGCCAGCCCGTACCGGCCGGCAGCCGCACGGACGACCCGAAGGCCCGAACGCTCACCCTGGTCCGGGAGTTCCTGGGCCACAGCCGGATGAACCGCTGGGGCATCGTCGGCTTCGCGCACTGGTTCGTCGCGATCGGCTTCCTGACCCTGCCCCCCACCCTGGCGCAGGCCTACGGACAGCTCTTCCAGGCCGACTGGACGCTGCCGGTCATCGGCGGCTTCCTGCCGTTCGAGATGTACATCGAGTTCATCGGCCTGATGACGGTCGTGGGCATCCTCGTCCTGATCGCGATCCGACTGCTCAACCTGCCCTCCCGGGCGGGCCGCAAGTCGCGCTTCACCGGCTCGAAGGCCTGGCAGGCGTACTTCGTCGAGTACATCATCCTGACCATCGGCCTCGCCATCCTCGCGCTGCGCGGCCTTGAGGGCGCGATCCACCACGTGGACTCGTACGACCCGGCGTACTTCGTGTCGTACCCGCTGGTCCTGGCCTTCAAGGGGCTCTCGCTCGGCGCCCTGCAGAACGCCATCTACTTCACCGCGATGATCAAGATCGGCACCTCGCTGGTCTGGATGATCGTGGTCTCGCTCAACACCAACATGGGCGTGGCCTGGCACCGCTTCCTCGGCTTCCCGAACATCTGGTTCAAGCGGAACGCGGACGGCGCGGTCGCGCTGGGCGCCCTCCAGCCGATGACCAGCGGCGGCAAGGAGATCGACTTCGAGGACCCGGGCGAGGACGACTCGTTCGGCGTCAGCCAGGTCGAGCAGTTCTCCTGGAAGGGCATCCTCGACTTCTCCACCTGCACCGAGTGCGGCCGCTGCCAGTCGCAGTGCCCCGCCTGGAACACCGGCAAGCCGCTCTCCCCGAAGCTCCTGATCATGTCGCTGCGCGACCACGCGCACGCCAAGGCCCCGTACCTGCTGGCCGGCGGCGGCAAGGACATGGAGGGCAACGAGAAGGCCACGGCCGAGCAGCTCAAGGACGTCCCGGCCGCGGCCCTCGCGGAGGCCGAGCGCCCGCTGATCGGCACCGCCGAGGAGAACGGCGTCATCGACCCGGACGTGCTGTGGTCCTGCACGACCTGCGGTGCGTGCGTGGAGCAGTGCCCGGTCGACATCGAGCACATCGACCACATCGTCGACATGCGGCGCTACCAGGTGATGATCGAGTCCGCGTTCCCGTCCGAGGCGGGCACGATGCTCAAGAACCTGGAGAAGAAGGGCAACCCCTGGGGCCTCGCGAAGAAGCAGCGCGTCGAGTGGACCAAGGAGGTCGACTTCGAGGTTCCGATCATCGGCAAGGACGCCGAGGACCTGTCGGAGTTCGACTACCTCTACTGGGTCGGCTGCGCCGGCGCCCTGGAGGACCGGGCCAAGAAGACGACGAAGGCCTTCGCGGAGCTGCTGAACATCGCGGGCGTCAAGTTCGCGATCATGGGCGGCGACGAGAAGTGCACGGGTGACTCCCCGCGCCGCCTGGGCAACGAGCCGCTGTTCCAGCAGCTGGGCCAGGAGAACGTGGCCATGCTGAACATGGCGTTCGGCGAGGACGACGAGGACCCGTCGACCCGCAAGCCGAAGTCGGCCAAGCGGATCGTCTCGACCTGCCCGCACTGCTTCAACACCATCGCGAACGAGTACCCGCAGCTGGGCGGCGAGTACGAGGTCATCCACCACACGCAGCTGCTCCAGCACCTGATCGACGAGGGCCGACTGGTCCCGGTGACGCCGGTCGACGGCCTGATCACCTACCACGACCCGTGCTACCTGGGCCGGCACAACAAGATCTACACGCCGCCGCGCGAGATCATGTCGGCCGTGCCGGGGCTGCGCCAGCAGGAGATGCACCGCCACAAGGAGCGGGGCTTCTGCTGCGGCGCCGGTGGCGCGCGGATGTGGATGGAGGAGCGGATCGGCAAGCGCATCAACAACGAGCGGGTCGACGAGGCGCTGTCCCTGAACCCGGACATCGTGTCGACGGCGTGCCCGTTCTGCCTGGTGATGCTGACCGACTCGGTGAACGGCAAGAAGAACGACGGCCAGGCCAAGGAGTCCGTGCAGGTCGTGGACGTGGCCCAGCTGCTGCTGGACTCGGTCAGGACGCCGGAGGCGCCGGAGGTCGAGGCGGAGCCGGAGCCGGTGACCGCGGGTGTGGCGGCTGCGGGGTCGGCGGCGAAGGCGACGGCTTCGGGTACGGTTGCGGCTGCGGGTGCGGGTGCTGGTACGGGTACGGCTGCGGCTGCGGGTGCGGGTGCGGCTGCGACGCCGGCCTCGCCGGCTCCGGCCGCCGGGGCGGAGCCGAAGGCCGAGCCGAAGGCGGAGCCCGAGGCCGGGACCGGATCCGGGACCGGATCCGCCGCGGCACCGGCGTCCGAGGCGAAGCCCGGGAACGCCGAGTAGCGGGCGCGGCCCGGCTCTGAAC
>NZ_JBHXRU010000070.1:0-32727 GCF_042716255.1 Streptomyces sp. NPDC058662
GATCTCGGATCTGTCGGGCCCCATCCCCATGCGGCACTGGCGGGCCGTTGCGCCTGTCCGGCCGCCTAGTCCTTGAAAATGTCCTTGATCTTTTCCTTGGCCTGGCGGGCGTCGCCCTTCGCCTGGTCCGCGCGTCCCTCAGCGGTGAGGCGTTCGTTGCCCACGGTGCGGCCGACGGCCTCCTTGGCCTTGCCCTTGACCTGTTCCTTCTTGGCCTGCATCTTCTCCCCACCCGACACGACTGCCACTCCGTTCACTGGGGAACTGCTGATGAAGGGCGCTTTGCCGCTCCCAGGTCGCATAAACCTGACCCATACGGGGCCTCTGTGCCGGACCGGGGTCGGGCGCCGTAGGACGAGGCCGAACGGCTCCCGCCCCCGGTTTGTGTCGCGGACCGGCGGGCAACAGCGCGTGCATGGCCGACAGCACGCAGCGAGACACAGGGACCGTCACCACCAAGGTCCCGGCCCGGTTGGACCGGCTGCCGTGGTCGCGGTGGCACTGGATGATCGTGATCGGACTCGGGACCGTATGGATCCTCGACGGACTCGAAGTCACCATCGTCGGCAGCATCGCGGGCCGCCTCTCCGAGGACGGCAGCGGGCTGCCGATCACCGATGCCCAGGTCACCGGCATCGCCGCCGCCCTCTACGTGGCGGGGGCCTGCTCCGGAGCACTGGTCTTCGGACGGCTCACCGACCTCTTCGGCCGCAAGAAGCTCTTCCTCATCACCCTGGGCGTCTACCTCGCCGCGACGGCGATGACCGCCGTCTCGTTCTCCGTCTGGTGGTTCTTCCTCTTCCGCTTCCTCACCGGCTTCGGAATCGGTGGTGAGTACGCGGCCATCAACTCGGCGATCGACGAGCTGATCCCCAGCAAGTACCGGGGACGCGTCGACCTGATCATCAACGGCAGCTTCTGGCTCGGTGCCGTCGCGGGCGCCCTGCTCTCCGTCGTGGCGCTCGACACGGACGTGTTCCCCGCCTGGCTGGGATGGCGGCTGACCTTCGCCCTGGGCGTGGTGCTGGGCCTCGTCATCCTCCTGGTACGCCGCCACGTGCCCGAAAGCCCCCGCTGGATGTTCATCCACGGCAGGGCCGAGGAAGCCGAGCAGCTGGTCAGCGACGTGGAACGGCAGATCGAGGCGGAGAAGGGCGTACCGCTTCCCGAACCGGGCGAGGCGATCACCGTCACCCAGCGGCTCAGTATCGGCTTCGGCCTGATCGCGAAGACCGTGTTCCGCTCCTACCCCCGGCGCGCCGTCCTCGGGCTCTCGCTCTTCATCGGCCAGGCGTTCCTGTACAACGCGATCACCTTCGGTTTCGGCACCATCCTGATCCGCTTCTTCGACGTCCCCAGCGGTGTCACGGGCTACTACTTCGCCGTCATCGCCTTCGGGAACTTCCTCGGCCCGCTCCTCCTCGGGCGCGCCTTCGACACGGTGGGCCGCCGCCCGATGATCGCGGGCACGTACATCGTCTCCGGCCTGCTCCTGTTCGGTACGGCCTGGCTGTTCGGCGAGGGCCGGCTCACCGCCGTCACGATGACCGCCTGCTGGTGCGTCGTCCTCTTCTTCGCCTCCGCCGGGGCCAGTTCCGCGTACCTGACGGTCAGCGAGATCTTCCCCATGGAGACCCGCGCGATGGCCATCGCCTTCTTCTACGCCATCGGCACCGCCGCGGGCGGCATCTCCGGCCCGCTGCTCTTCGCGAAACTCACCTCAAGCGGCGTCGTCGCCGACACGGTGCTCGCCTTCTGCGTGGGAGCGGCCCTGATGGTCGCGGCGGGAGTGGTAGCGGTCTTCTTCGCGGTGGCTGCCGAGGGCCGTTCCCTGGAGCAGATCGCCACCCCCCTGTCGGTACGCCACAACGCGCCCTAGCCGCCCGCTCCGCCGTCCGGCTGGCGCCCACCGATCCCGCAATCCGCCGCGGGGCGCGGCCCCGACGGCGAACCCGGCGGCACAGGTCCGGACCACTCGTGCCGCCCCCAGGCACGGCCGGGGCGGGGATGGCGCCCCGCCGCATGGTGCAAGCCGTGACGACCAGCGCAGGGGAATGGCGTTGACGAGCACCGTAGGGCGCGCCGTAACCGATCGACACGCTGATCCTGAGGGCGCTAGTGCCGCGTCAGGCAGTGTCTGCCATGCCGCGTCTGCCCTGCCGACGACGGCACGTAGGCGTCGGTCGTCGGCGTGGCAATTCGCCAGTGGCGATCGCGTAGAGGTGTTCGACGTGGGCCTTCTTGGCCGCGTAATCCACTTCGGCGATCCTCGCCACTGGCATGCCCTGCGCGGACAGCAGCACCATCTGCGCAGGCCGCGATGTCACCACCGACCCCGTGCCTCTGCGGATGATCCGCAATAGGCGCCGCCCCTCTGTGCCACCCGCGCAGCCCGGCAGTACTCGGCCGCCCGCACCAGCGTCCGAACGGGCGTCACGTCACCTCAGGGCGCAAGGGCGAACTCCGCGGTTGCATGCGCGAGGTCGCTGAGGAACTGAGAACGGTCGAAGCCCTCGCTTTCGACCGTGCCCGGCGGCGGCGTATCCATGAAGCTGAAGTGACCAGCACCTGGCACGACTCGGACGTCGACCTGGGTTGGCGCGCTCTTCAAGTGGATGGCCTGCTCGACGGGCGTGACGGTGTCCATCTCCCCTGCGTAGACGAGCATCGGCACCGTCACCGCGTCCAAGGCACCCGGAGCGGCAAACCAGCCGGCCGCGGGCGTGTACAAGACGAGGCGGCCAACGCGTGGCTCCCGTGGGACATCCAGCGGCCTGCCGTCCCGCCCCCAGGGCGTCGCACCAGCAAGGCACAGGCCGGCCCATCCGCCGATCGAGTGACCAACCACCACAACAGCCGCGTCTGGAGACGCCCACCGGTGCAGCGCCTCGACCAACCCGGCCGGGCGTGCAAGCAGCTCAGCGGTCGTCGCCTCCCGCGCGGCGAAACGCTCGAAGTAGGGTGCAATGACCTGGCATCCATGGGCTGCCAGGTGCTCCAGGAGCGGCCGGTAACGCTCCGGATCGCCGCCTGCGCCAGCAGCGAAGAGCACGACACGCTCGTGATGCGTGGGCCCGACCCTCAGTGCTTGCATCTCACTCCTTCACCGCAGCGCCGTTCCCCGAAGACGGCCCGCGCGTCACTCGATGCTCTGTTATGGCCTCAGGTTACGAGCGACAGCCCGTGGCAGCCGAAGGGCGCGTCGTGTCAGCAGAGGCAGAGGTTCTCCGACGCAGCACCAACGAGTTCGCGCATGGTGGGCGGGGTGTGTCGAAAGGTGCAGGTCGGCGCGGGGGTCACTGTGCCGCTGTCTGCTGCTGGCGGAAACTCAGTTGGCCTCGGTGCGCTGTCTGGGTAGAGTCGCGCGGTGCCCGAGCTGAAGCAACTGCATGCCTGCCATGCCCCGGCGGTCTTGGCCTTCGAGCTGGCGAACCGCGCCTACTTCGCTGCTTCGGTCCCCGACCGCGGCGACGACTTCTTCGACCGGTTCGCCGACCGGTACACGGCCTTGCTGGCTGAGCAGGAGGCCGGCATCTGCGCTTTCCACGTGCTCCTCGCCGAGGACGGCTCGGTACTCGGCAGGTTCAACCTGGTCGACATCGAGGGTCGCACTGCGGATCTCGGCTACCGAGTCGCGCAGCACGTCGCGGGCCGCGGCGTGGCGACCGCGACCGTTCGGAACCTGTGCCGGCTGGCGGCTTCGCGGCACGGGCTGCGCACACTGCGGGCGGCCACCGCCCACGAGAATGCCGCGTCCCAGAAGGTGCTGGCCAAGGCCGGGTTCGTCCTGGTTGGCCCAGCCGACCCGGCCGTCCTCGGCGGTAAGGCAGGCAGCTGGCACCAGCGCGACCTGGTACTCCAGCCGTAGACCGCGCTCTTGCGGGTGGGGTCGTCTGAGGGCCGGTGGCAGGCGGGTTTCGAGGTTCTGATGGATCGGATCGCGGGGCGCTTGGCTCGGGTGGAGCCCCGACGCCGGGCGGAGGCGCTGGTGCTCGGGCTGCTGTCCGGCCTATCCCGGAGGAACCGGTTCGACGGGCGTTCGAATCGTGTGGCGGGCCGATGGAGCTCACCACTTTGTCTCGGCGGAGGGAGCTGGAGAGTGAGGACGCGTCAGAGGGGCCGCGGCGTGCCCGAGCCACATGCCCCCTGGAACGAGGTCGTGCCAGGGCTGTGGATGGGTGGTCACCACTGGACCGATGCTTCGGGGGAGAACCGTCCAGTGGTCGTCGGGAAGGAGTTCGGCCTGGTCATCAGCCTGCATACCCGCCCCGGTCACGGACCCGATCCAAGCATCGACCCCGTGGTCGCCGAAATTCCCGACGGCCCACTCGTTGCCGTACAGATCCACACGGTCCAGCACCTCGCGCGCACGGCCGCCCGGTCCGTCAAGGAGGGGCGGACCGTCCTGGTCCGCTGCAACGCTACAACCGCTCCGGCCTTGTCATCGCGCAGACGCTCATCGAGCTCGGCCACGAAGCGTCGACGGCCATCCACGTCGTCCGACAGAGACGATTTCCCTCGGTTTTGAACAACACGCTCTTCGAGGAGTACCTCGACGCTGGTCTCGGCGTCGCCTACCTACTCGCCGACCTGGACACGCTCAACTGACCCGACCGAGGTCAAAGAACGAGTTGAGGACCGCGCCCGTGCCGTCCACCCCGCCTGGGTCCTACCGCCCGAGCGCCCCCCCCGGCGGCCGGCGGCGCCGTCGTCCCGGGGCAGCCACGTGGTTCGCGACCCGGTCCGGCCCCGCTCCGCGCCCCGGCCAGACCGCGACGCGGCGCTCACCCGAACGCGCCACCGCCCGTTTCGTCCTCCCCTCCCGCAGGGAACCGGTGTCTGCGCTGACCGCGAATGTCACGAAGGGCGTGGAACATGACACGGAACAACGCGGCACCCGACGACGCCGGGGCGCTCCCGGACATCGTGGCGGCCGTGTCCGCCGGCGCGCCCGCGTTCCGGGCCTGCCCCCACCCCGCCTACGCGGCGCTGCGCGAGCAGGCGCCCGTATGCCTGCTGACACCGCCGCACGGCGTCGCGACGTACCTGATCACCCGCTACGACGACGCCCGCGACGCGCTCTCCGATCCGCGGTTCAGCAAGGACATGCGCGGCGCCCTCGACACCTACCACGCGGTGTACGGCAGCTTCTTCGACGCACTCGACGACAACGTCCTCTTCTCCGACCCGCCCCGGCACACCCGACTCCGCCGCTCCCTGCGCGGCGCCTTCAGTCCGCGGCGCGTCGAGGAGATGCGGCCCCGTATCACCGAGATCGCCGAGGGCCTGCTGCGGGAGTGCGCGCGGAGCGACGAGGTCGACCTGATGCCCTCGTACGCGTTCCCGCTGCCGATCGCGGTCCTCTGCGAACTGATGGGCATCCCGCCGGGCGACCGCCCGGAGATCCTCCAGCAGTTCGCGGCCGTGACCCGCTCCCGATTCGACCCCGCCCGCAGCGCGGAACTGCGTGCCGCCGAGGAGTGGCTGCAGAACCGGCTGGGACGGCTGATCGCGCGCACCCGCGCGCACCCGTCCGACTGCTTCCTCAGCGACCTCATCCAGGCCGAGGAAGGCCTGGACGACGCCGACCTGGTCTCCTCCCTGTGGGTCATCTTCTTCGCGGGGCACAAGACCACCGCCTTCCAGATCGGGAACTCGGTCCTCCACCTCCTCACCAGGCCCGAGCAATTGGAGAAGCTGCGCCGTGACCCGGCCCTGATCCCGGGCGCGATCGAGGAGATCGTCCGCTTCGAGGGTTCGGTCGAGACGTCGACGTTCCGCTACGCGATCGAGGACGTCGAGATCCGCGGCACCCGCATCCCCGAGGGCTCCCTCGTCCAGATCGCCATCTCTTCCGCGAACCGGGACCCCGGCAAGTTCGACTCGCCGGACGTCCTCGACGTCACGCGCGTCGGAATCCAAGGGACCCACCTGGGCTTCGGCCACGGCACGCACTACTGCCTGGGTGCCCCGCTGGCACGCCTCGAACTCGAAATCGCGCTCACCGCCCTGCTGCTCGGGTTCCCCGACATGCGACTGGTGGAGCCGCACGAAAGCGCCGCGGCATGGCTCAAGGGCCCGGTGGCCGCGTTCCGCGGGCTGGAGCGGCTCCCCGTCGTCCTGGACCCGTCACGGCCGGTCGGCAGCGCCCCGGAGACGACCGGGACACCGGCGATGGCCTCTGTGACCCCCCGTACCTGACCGAGCCCGACAGGTGGTGGAACGTCGATGACCGACTACGCGAGTACCCCCGGAGCGGGACGTCTCGGAACACGGGAAACGGCCGTGGACGTGTCTGCGGATGTGGACCTGGTGATGGACATGGCCGGGGACGCGGGCAGGGAGGAACGGCGGCAGTCCGCCGGCGGCCCCGGCGCGGCCGTCGCCTCCGTCGGCCACGACGCCCGGGCACCCGGCCCGCCCGCGGCCCACGGGGCCCAGTCGAAGATCGACATGCACCACCACTACTGCGCGCCGCAGTGGCGCGCCTGGGCGGAGCAGCACGGCCTGATCACCCGCGAACAGCTCCCGCCGTGGGCCCGGCTCGACATCGACGCCGCGATCGGCTTCATGGACCGCGCGGGCGTGTCGACGGCGGTCCTGAAACCGATGCTGCCGGCCAGGTACCGCTCGTCCGCCCAACTGCGCGAAGCCATCAACATCACCCTCCAGTCCATGATCGAGGTGGCGACCTCCCACCCGGGCCGGTTCGCCTTCTACGTCCCGCTGTTCCTCGACGACCCCGACGCCTCCTCCTGGGCGATCCGCCGAGGGCTCGGGCAGCTCGGCGCCGTGGGCGTCAACGTGACCGCCAACTACGGCGGCGTCTACCTGGGAGACCCCTCCTACGACCGCGTGTTCCACGAGCTGAACGCCCACCGCGCCGTCGTGGACACCCACCCGCACAACCTGCCGGGCTGCCCGCCCGGGACGACGACGGTCCCCGGCATCCCGAACTTCATGTGCGACTTCCTCCTGGACACCACGCGCGCCGCGCTGAACATGATCGCCAAGAGGACGCTGGACCGCTTCCCGGACATCTCGGTCGTGCTGCCGCACGCGGGCGGCTTCCTGCCCTCCCTCGCGACGCGCATGCGGGCTCTCGGACGGTTCTGCGACCCGCCCCTCGACCCGGCCGCCGTCCGCGACCACCTGCGGCGCTTCTACTACGACACCGCGGGCCCGATGGCCGCGGCCGCGACCCTGCTGACCCATGTGCCCGCCGACCGCATCCTCTTCGGCACCGACTGGCCCGCCGCCCCCGCCGACACCGTCCTGGACATCGCGCTGCCCGAACTCGACGCCGACCCGGCCTTCACCCCGGAGCAGCTCCAGGGCATCTACCACGACAACGCGCTGCGCCTCATCCCCCGCCTGGCAACCGTCTGACCCGACGCCGCGCCCGGACCGGCAGCGCCCGAGCCGGCAGCGCCTGCCCCCGGATCCGCCCCGGCCGCGCCCGGACCGCAGCCGACCGGACGCCCATCCCCCCGCGCCCCGCGCCCGAAGGAGACCCGCATGGCCCGAAGCCTGTCGCCCGCCGCAAGGACCACCGTCTCACTCGCCCTGGCGGCGGCCACGGTACTGACCCACGTATCGGCCGCCGTGGCCGCCGGACCCGAGGACCGCGGCCTGGCCGCAGCCGACCAGGCCGTCACCTACGGCGCGACGGCCCCGTACAAGCGGCACGCGGCCGGGGTGGAGGCCGGCTACGTCCCGGACAAGTACTGCGTGGTCGACCGGGCGGCGGGTACGGGCGCGCTGGGCTACCCCCACTTCAACCACGCCTATGACAACTCCGTCGACCCGGCGAAGCCCGCCGCCCTGTACTACGAGGACGACGGGCGCGGCGGCAAACGCCTCGTCGGCGTGCAGTGGCTGGTCTACGACCGCGACCAGAACACCGCGACGGACGACGACCGGCCCACGCTGTTCGCCCGGTCCTTCACCGGCCCCCACCGCGGGAACTTCCCCGGCCAGCCGGTGCACTACGCACTCCACCTGTGGCTGTGGAAGAAGAACCCCCTGGGCAGGTTCGCGACCTTCAACCCGGCGGTGACCTGCCGCCCCGGTACGACCCGCCCCGCGCCGTAGGCCTACCGGAGCCGCCCGCCTACCGGAGGCGGGCGGCGACCGGTCGCTGGGCCAGGTCGGCGCGGTGCTGCACGGCCGTACGGAGCGCTGCCAGGCAGGGCGGGCAGTAGCGGTCGACGGCCGCCGACATCGCGGCGAGGACGGCGGCACCGTCCGGGGTGTGCCTCCCGCACAAGGTGTGGCTGGACGGCTTCTGGGCGAGGACGTGCCAGAGGAGTTCACCCTGACCCGCTGTGGCCTCGGCGCACATTCTGTACATCGCGTACCCCTCGGTGCTCGTGACGTGGGCCGGAGCCGGCCTGTCTCCATCAGAGCCCGGCGCGCCCGAAGCGGCCATCGGCGTTGGGCCGCTCGGATGAAATCCGCGGAGTCGCGGTTTGACCCGCCCGGCCGCCTCGCACCGCCCACCCGGCCGCGTACAGGGCCGGAATCAGGGCCCGGATCAGGGCCGGAACCGCAGCGGATGGTCCTCCGGCACCTCCACGACCGCGATCCGCACGCCGTCCGGGTCGGCGATCCACATCTCGATCAGGCCCCAGGGCTCGCGCTGCGGGGGCCGCAGTACCTCGGCGCCGCGGCCACGCAGCTCCTCGTACGCCGCCTGCACGTCCGCGACCTGGAGCCACAGCCGCAGCCCCGGAGCGGGCGGCGTGTCCGCGCGCCCCGACACCTCCAGGAAGCCTCCGCCGAGGAAGTAGACCGTGCCGCGCTCGGGACCGGTACCGAACTCGCGGTAGACGGCGAGGCCAAGGACGTCGCCGTAGAAGGAACGGGAACGGCCGGGATCCGTGGGACGCAGCAGAATCCTGCTGCCCAGTACGTGAACCATGCCCCAAGCCTCTCCCACGAGGAGGCCGGCGGACGTGATTCAGGCGGGCCATGTCCCGGTGAGCCGCTTGTGCGCCACGGCGCCGCTGCGGTCGATCAACGCCTTGACGGCGGCGAACACCGCGCCCTGCAACGCGGCGGCGATCAGGATCTCCCGCCAGGAGCGGTCCTCGTCGGTGGCGTTCGGCGCGTCGTCGTCGTGGCCCAGCCGCTTCCACAGCTGTTTGAACGCGGCACCGGCCAGCGCGCCGCCGGCCGCGCCGAGCGCGAGTCCCACGGGTTTGTAAGCGATCTTCGAAGTCTTCACGGGTGCCTCTTTTCCGCGCGGTCGGCGACACCGCCGGCCGTCGGCCCTCTCACGCGCACCCCTGCCCGGCCACACCCGCCGCTAACCCGCGCGCACGTCCGGCGGTATCGCCCCAGCGGGCGCATCCGCGCAGCCGGGAGACGCCGAAGAGCAGGCGCGGACTCCTGCGTAGGCCGAGAAGCGACAACCGAGAAGCGAGAACCGAAAGCCGAAGCCGAAGCCGAAAGCCGGCAGCCGAAAGCCGGCAGTCGGAAGCAGACGGGACCACAGCCGAAGGAGACACGACACATGAACGCGACACAGCGGCGGCGGGAGCCCGTCCTCGTGATCGGCGCCGGCGCAGCCGGTCTGGCGTGCGCCGCGGACCTGGCCGCCGCCGGCGTCGCGGTCTCGCTCCTCGAAGCCGGCGACGAGGTAGGCGGCCGGATGCGCACCGACGTGTCGGACGGCTTCCTGCTGGACCGGGGCTTCCAGGTGCTCAACACCTCCTACCCCCAGCTGAAGCGGCGCGTGCCGCTGCGCGGACTCCGACTGCGCGCCTTCACCCCCGGCGCCCTGGTCCACACCCGGGCGGGCCGGGTCCGCTTCGGCGACCCCACCCGCCGGCCCGCCGATGCCCTGCGGCTCCTGACCCAGGGCCACCTGTCCCCGGCCGGAGCCGCCTCCCTGGGGGCGCTCACCGCCGCAGACCTCCTGCTGCCCGCCGCCGTGCTGCGACGGATGCCCGACACGACCACCCGTTCCGCGCTCCGCTCCTGGAAGGTGCCCGAGGAACTGGTGGAGGGATTCCTGCGGCCGTTCCTCTCCGGCGTCTTCCTCGAAGACGGCCTGGAAACGTCCAGCCGGGTCTTCCACCTGGTCTGGCGCAGCTTCCTGCGCGGATCACTGACCCTGCCCGCCGCCGGCATCGGCGCCGTGCCCCGCCGGCTCGCTGCGGACCTCCCGGCCCGCTGCCTGGAGCTCGGCACTCCGGTCGAGGCCCTCGTTGACGGGGGAGTGGTGCTGGCCGACGGAACGCGACGCCCTGCCGCCGCCGTCGTGGTGGCCACCGACCCGGGCGCCGCCGCCGCGCTGCTGCCCGGGCGCCCGTCCACGCCCATGCGCACCGTGACCACCTACTACCACGCCGCCGCCCGCTCCCCGCTCCCCGAGCCGACGCTCCTCCTCGACGCGGCGGGCAGGTTCCTGAACACCTGCGTCCTGACCGAGGTGGCGCCGACGTACGCGGCGGACGGGCGGGCGCTCGTCTCGACGTCCGTCCTCGGCGAGGACTCCCCGACCGGGCGCCCGGCCCTGCTCGGCGCGCTCTCCGAGGCGTACGGCACCGACGCGGGCGCCTGGGAGCCGCTGGCCGTTCGCACCGTGCGGGGAGCCCTCCCCGCCATGCCCGCGCCGTGGCCCCTGAGCAGGCGGACGCGCGTCGGCGCGGGCCTGTACCTGTGCGGCGACTACCGGGCGACGGGCTCGGTCCAGGGCGCCCTGGCCTCCGGCGCGCGGGCGGCGCGGGAAGTCCTGTTAGACCTCGACGCGGGCGGAGCGCCGGAAGCGACCGCGGGGGGAACGCGGGACGCGACCGCGGGCGGCCCGCGCGCGTAACCCCGGGCGCGCCCGCGCCACCGGTCAGGGACCGGGCCGGTGCCGGCTCATCCGTCCGGATGCCAGTCGGCGAGCAGGATCGTCGCGTCGTCGCGGAGCGTGTGGGCCTGGTGGGTCACCAGTTCGCGCACGAGCCGCCGGAGCGCCTCCGGAGCCTTCTCGCCCGCCGCCATCGACCGCACCACGATGTCGGCCAGGCGCTCCTCGCCGAAGTAGTCGCCGTCGGGCGAGCGCGCCTCGGTGACACCGTCCGTGTGCATCAGGACGCGGTCACCGGGCTGCAACCGTACGAGGTGGCCCTCGGGCGCACACCCCGCACCGTACGAACCCAGGCCCAGCGGGAGCTGCGGCTCGCGCTCCAGGGCCCGGGGCACGATTCGCCCGTCGCGGATCAGCACCGGCGGCGGATGGGCGCAGTTGACCCAGGAGAACCGCCCCGTCGCGGTGTCGAGCCGGGTGAAGACCCCCGTCAGCAGGCGCTCGGGGATCCAGCGCGTCAGCGCCTCGTCGATGCGCAGGGCGATATCGGGCAGCGGCGTGCCCTCGCGGCGCGAGGCCCGCCAGGCGGCCAGCGCGATGGCGCTCACCCCGCCGGACGCAAGGTCGTGGCCCATGGCGTCCACCAGGGCGATCTGCAGCACGTCCCCGTCGAGGCTGTGGTCGAAGGCATCCCCTCCGACGTCGTACGCGGGCTCCATGACCGCGCTGGAGGTGGCCCGGCGGCTGCCGATCGTCCGCGGCGGGACGAAGGCCCACAGCAGTTCCGCCTGGAGGGTCATCCGACTGCTGCGGACCGCCGCCACCAGACTGTCGTCGTAGGCGCTCTTGGAGACGACGAGCAGGGCGGCGAGCGTGGCCAGGGCGTCGACGCGTTCCGCCGCCTCCGCCCCCGCCGCGTCCGTGGCCGCGTAGAGCACACCGACCCGCTCGACCCCGTCGACCATGGGAATCCAGCAGCCGTGCCCGTTCCCCGGTTCCCGCTGCACGCGCTGGGTCCGGTAGGCGAGGCCCGCGAGCGTACCGTCCACATCGAGCGCCTCGCCCCCGTCCAGCGGCACCAGGCGGCGCTGCTGGATGTCGGCGAGCAGGACGCGCACACCGGGCAGCCCCAGCTCGCGGCCGGCCTCGCTGATCAGCCCGGGCAGCCCGCCGGACCCCGCGCGGTGACTCCGGCGCAGGGCGCGTGCCAGCGCCCCGTCCACAGCTCCGGAGCCGCGCTCCGGGCCCCGCCGCGGACGGCTCCGCGCGCCGTCCTCGTCACCCGGGCCGCCGTCCATCCAACGACCGTATCCCCGGCCCGCCCGGTGCGCCCGGTGCGCCGAGTCGTCGCGCGCCGGGACCGGGGCGCACTCCCGGGTCCGGCTCGCCGGGGCGCTTGCGGGTGCGTCCTGCCCGCGGCCCCCGCACCATGGCGGTGTGGGCGTTCGGCCATGCAGCCGCCTCCCACCGACCACCGGGCGGCAGGCCGCTTCGGTCGGCGGGGCCGGGTGGTCGGCCAGTCCGTGCGGCGGTACCGGCAGTGAAGGAGATCGCGATGTCCTCGGCGACCACGGCGGCCTCCCCGCGCGCGACGTCCTCGGCGCCCGAAGGGGCGGCCGGGGTCCGGCTGCTGCTCGTACGCCACGCGAAGGCCGTCCCGAAGGACGCGGCCGAGGACTTCGAGCGGGCCCTGAGCGACCGCGGCCGCGCGGACGCGCCCAGGACGGGCCACTGGCTGGCGGAGTCGGGCTTCGCGCCCCACCTGGTGCTGTGCTCGCCGTCCCGCAGGACGCGCCAGACCTGGCAGCTGATCGCCCCGTCCCTGCCGGAACCGCCCCCCGTCGTATACGACGACAGGCTCTACGACGCGGCCCCGAACACCCTGGTCACGGTACTGGCGGAACGGGGACGGCAGCTCGGGCGCGTCGTGCTGGTCGGCCACAACTCCGGTATCCACGAGTTGGCCTCGGCCCTGTGCGGGAGCGGACCGCCAGACCTCCTGGACCGCCTGAGGGCCGGATTCCCGACCTCGGGAGCCGTCCTGGTGGACCTGCCGGGCGGGTGGGACGCCTTGCTCCCCGGGTCCGGGCACCTGGCGGAGTTCTGGTCCCCGCCCCGCTGACCGGTGCCGACCGGGCGGCACCCAGGCCGCTCAGAACGGCGCAAACCCACCCGGGGCGCGCGCCCGCGCGCAGCGGATCTGTGCACACGCCCCCACGCGCCCCAGAACCCCGCCCGGCTCAGGCTCCAGCCTTCCCGCCGCTCAGGCTTCCTCATCGGGCCGGGACGCGCAGGCGATGCACTCGGCGTCGATCTGGTCGGCCAACTGGGTGAGGGCCTCCGTCATCGCCAGCACCGTACGGGGATCCGCGTCAGGGGCGTCGCCGTCGGCGGCGGACGCCCAGTCGGCGGCGACGCTCCGCAGCAGCCCGGTGACCTGCTCCGCCGGGATGAGGAGGCCGCCCTCCTCGGTGGGGATCAGCGGAATGGGAAAAGAGTGCATCAAGCGGCCCCTCTCGTCTGGGGTGCGACCCGACGAGCGCCCCCTTCCTGGAGGGGCTACCCCGTCGCCGCGGAACCAACCGGTCGAGCCTCGGCCACCGGGGCCGCGGGCGGCCGATCAGTCGTGGATACGGGACCTGCCGAGCCGGCTGACGGCGACCGGGTCCCAGTGCGCGAAGAAGACGGAGCGCCCGGTGTCCAGGGCCGCGATCCGAGCCATCTGCTCGTCCGTGAGCGCGAAGTCGAAGACGTCGATGTTCTCCGCCATCCGGTCGGCGCGCACCGACTTCGGGATGACCACGACCTGCCGCTGGACGAGCCAGCGGAGCACGACCTGCGCCACCGACCTGCCGTGCTCCGCGGCGATCCCGGCCAGGACCGGATGGGAGAAGAGGCCGTTCCTCCCCTCGGCGAAGGGACCCCACGACTCGATCTGCACGCCGCGCTCGCGCATCAGGTCCTGGTCGGCGGTGCGCTGGAAGAACGGGTGCGTCTCGATCTGGTTGACCGCGGGCGTGATCTCGTTGTGGTCCACGAGGTCAATGAGCCGGTCGGGGTAGAAGTTGGACACGCCGATCACCTTGACGCGTCCCTCGCGGTGCAGGCCCTCCATGGCGCGCCACGAGCCGTAGACGTCGCCGTAGGGCTGGTGGATCAGGTACAGGTCAAGATAGTCGAGGCCGAGGGCGCGCAGCGAGGTCTCGAAAGCCTTCCGGGTGCCCTCCTCACCCGCGTCCTGCACCCACACCTTGGTGGTGACGAACAGCTCCTCGCGGGGGATGCCGCTGCGGGCGACGGCCCGCCCGACCGCCTCCTCGTTCCCGTAGGCGGCGGCGGTGTCGAGCAGCCGGTAGCCGGCGGCGAGCGCGTCGGTGACGGCACGCTCCGTCTCCTCGGGCGGGATCTGGTAGACGCCGAAGCCGAGGACGGGCATCTCGACGCCGTTGTTCAGCGTGACGCTCTGCATGGAGTCTCCTTCGCTGCCGACCGGCGCACGTGGCCCGCCGAGCACCCGGGCGTTCGTCCTCCGCCACCCTCCCGCGTCCGGGGTGCGCGCGCGAACGGGACGCTCACTCCGGGGCCGGGCCGTCGGGCAGGGGTTCCTCGGGCTCCGGCTCGGTGACGTGCATGGCCGCCTCCTCGGCGCTCGCGGCGCCGCCGTCGATGCCCCGGTCCTGCGCGGTGAGCTCCTTGACCGTGTCGGGGTGCGCCCCCTCGTCCGGCGCCACCAGGCGGCCGGCGCGGACGAGACCGGCCTCGACATCCACGGGCTCCCCCTCGCCGTCCGGCACGTCCCCGATCCCGTCGCCCTCGGGCTCGGCCACCTCGGGCACCTCCTGGGACAGTCGCGCGTCCAACCCCTCGCCCTGCGCCTGCTCGGCGGCCGTGAGCCCGTACTTGGTCACGCCCAGGGGCTTCTCGGGAGGGGAGTACCCCTCGTCCAGCGTGTCGTCGTAGGTGCGCTCGTCGAGCGCGTTCTGGAGGTCCGGGTGGGCCGCGAGGGACGACCCGTCCCCCTGCTCCCCCTCGGAGCCGTCCGGCTGGTACACGTCGTTCGCCAGCGGGGTGTCGTCGCTCATGGTGCGCTCCTCGTGCCGTGGGCCGCTCCGGGCCTTTCTGCTGCTCTAATGGGCGACTTTCCCGCCCACGCGTCTGCAAACGGTGAACGGCGCCCGTCCCGCCCCCACGATGGGGAGCCCGCCCGCCCGACGTGTGCGGACCGGTCGATGGGGCAGGCGCAGCGGCGTCTGCTACCGAAACGGTGAGGACCGATGACGCCCCTGATCCCGCAGGACCCCGAGACCCTCAAGCAGGTCGTCACGCGTGAGGTGACGGCCCTGCGCACCGCGGCCCGCCGCGACGCCGGCGTGCGCCTGGACGACGAGCCCGAGGCCGTGTCGGCGCGCGACCAGGGGCCCTCCTGCGCGTGCGGCGAAGGCGACGGGTCCGGGCACGGCTGCCGGGACGGAGCGGAGGGCCACGACCCCTGGGCGTGCGTCTGCGCGACGCTGCCCGCGATCCCCGTGTCGGCGGCGCTGCTGGAGCCCGTACGGGACGAGGAAGGCCAGACCGTCGACTTCACGGTCAGAGCGGGCAACCACGTCCGTTCGGCGCAGTGGCTCGACGCCCCCGACCGCCAGATCGGACGGCGGCTGCTGGAGGTCCAGCCCGGCGCGGCGGCCGGCGGACTGATCGGGGCCCTCGTCGCCGTACTCGGCACCGGTCGCGCCCTGCGCTCGTACGCCGTCGACTACACCGAGCAGCGCAGCGACGGTCTGCACCGCACCCAGCTGCTGTACGACGCGGCGTCCTGCGGGGGCAAGGTGCTGGCGACCTGGCGGCCCGCCCGCAACCGCCGCGAGCTGCTGTCGCTGGACGCCCAGTACATCGCCTCCATGGGCTGGGGCACGTGGGACCTGCTCTCCGGCGAGACCACCTGGTCCGAGGGCCTGCACGCGATCTTCCGTACCGATACCGGACGGCCCCTGGCGCTGACGGAGCTGTGCGACCACGTGCTCCTCGACGACGTGCCCCGCTTCTCCAAGATGCTGACCGCGCTCCTCGACGGGGAGGAGCCGCCCGGAGCCGAGATCCGCTTCAGCGTGCTGGGGGAGATCCGCACCCTCCACCTGGTGGGCCATCCCGTCATCGCCCGGGACGGGCTCCCCTGGGCCCTGCACCTCATCGCACGCGACCTGACCGCCCAGGTCCGCAGCCGGCAGCGGCTCGCGGCGACCCGGCGCCAGAGCGAGCAGCTGCGGGAGGAGGCCGCGGCCGAACGGCGAGTGGCCACGGCCCTGCGGGAGGCCCTCCTGCCCACGCACTCGGCGGAACTCGCCCAGATCGGACTCTCGGTGGAGGCCGCCTACCTGCCCGCCGAATCGGAGGCCGTCGGGGGCGACTGGTACAAATGCCGGCTGCTGCCCGACGGGCGCATCCTCCTCGCCATCGGCGACGCCTGCGGCCACGGCCTGAACGCGGTCGCCCGCATGGCGCAGCAGCGCCACGCCCTCGCCGGCCTCGCGCACGCGCCGGGCACCGACGCCGGGCAGCTGACCACCTGGCTCAACGAGCTCCTGTGCGGCGACCCCATGGCCGAGACGGCGACGGGGATCATCGGCCACATCGACGAGGACCGCACCTTCCGGTGGGCCTGCGCGGGCCACCCGCCGCCGCTGCTGCTCCGCGAGGGCCAGGCATCGGCGCTCGGCACCGGCCACCGGGGGCCCCTGTTCGGCGTGCTCCCCGGGCACGCGTACGGGACCAGCGCCTTCTCCCTGCGCCCGGACGACCTGCTGCTCCTGTACACCGACGGCATGGTCGAACGGCGCGGCGAGGACATCACGAAGGGCATCGACACCCTCCGCACGGTCCTTGCGTCCTGCGCCGGCCTCACCGCGCGGGAGGCCCTGGACCGCATCATGGCGGCGTACGCGCCGGACGACCACGAGGACGACACGTGCCTCCTCGCCGTCCGCCTCGCCTGACCGGACTCCGCCGAGTCAACCGCCACCGCCAACCGTTTTCCTCCGTATCTCGTGGGTAAGAGATGTTTTGTCCTGGATTTTCGACGTCAACAGCTGACGCCCCCGTGGAATGGAGACACTGTGTCCGTCGTCAAGAACGCCCTTCCGGAAGCCGATCTGAAGGTGGTCGGCGAGGCCCTCCAAGGCGCTCTGGTGGACCTGGTGGATTTGGCGCTCGTCGCCAAGCAGGTGCACTGGAACGTCGTCGGCCCCCGCTTCCGCTCCGTCCACCTCCAGCTCGACGAAGTCGTCACGTCGGCCCGCGTCCACTCCGATGTCGTCGCCGAGCGCGCCGCCGCCCTCGGTGTGACCCCTGACGGCCGGGCGGCGACGGTCGCATCGTCCGGCGCGATCAAGGGAGTTCCGGAAGGCTGGATCAAGGACGTGGACGCCGTACGTGTCCTCGTCGAAGCCCTGAGCACGGTGACCGGCCGCATGCGGGAGCGCATCCAGGCCACGGGCGACCCGGACCCCGTGACCCAGGACATCCTGATCGGACTGACCGGCGACCTGGAAAAGCACCACTGGATGTTCGCCGCCGAGAACGTCTGAGCACCGCGCCGCACGCCCACCGGGCCGGGCCGGGGTCGCGCAGCGACCGGCCCGGCCCAGCGGCGCGCCCCGGAGACGTCGGCGACGAGGCCGTCCACGACGGCCCGGCCAGTCGGCGAACCGGCCGACCGGCCAAGGTCGCCCGTATGCCTCAGTCTGTCTCCTTGGGCGGTGTGGACTTCGACGTACGGCGTGCCTGCCACCACAGGGTGACAGCGGCGAGTCCTCCGGCGGCGACGAAGAAGCCCGCCTTCACCGCCGCTTTGCCGGACAGCAAGGCCGCGCCGGGGCCCAGGTTCCAGCCCTGCCACCAATAGATCGCGCCTACGGCCGCCGCGGCGAGCGCCCCCGCTACGACCCCCAGCGCTGTCCGCCGCCATGTCCGTCCGTCGGTACGGTCCCCCGTGTCACTGGTCATGCGGATCACGCTACTGGCCTGGGCCGACGATCTCCGTCCGCACGAAGGATGACCGTGCGCACGACTTTCGTCGCGGGAACCGCGCCCGGACACAAGCCGAAAGTCTCTGAGTGCACCTCAGGCTGCCCGCGGCTGGCAGACCGTACCCCTCATGACGGCGTGCCGAAATCCCTTTGCTCAATGGTCAAGAAACGTTGACCATTGCGCGCATGCCTACCGACGATCTTCCCGAGACGTTCCACGTCACCACTGACGAGCAGCTACGCGCCGTTTCCAATCTCACGCGGCACCGGATCATGGCCGTGCTCCGCTTCGAGCCCGCGACGATCACGCAGATCGCCGAGCGAGTGGGCCTCGCGAAGGGGAGTTCCAGCTACCACGTACGGCTGCTCGAACGCGCCGGCCTCGTGAAGGTAGTACGAACACGCAAGGTCCGGGGGGTCACCGAGCGGTACTACGCGATGGCCGCGCGGGCGATCGTGCTGCCCGATCCGGGCGAGGGAGGGCCCGCTGTGCTGATGCGGCATGCGGTGGCGGACCTGGAGGCAGCGCCGGTCGATGGCGAGCGCCACGTACGGATGGCGCATCTGCGGCTTACCGAGGAGCAGTTCGCCGAGCTCGGGGCCCGGCTGAACGCACTGGCGGACGAGTACCGGGAACTGTCCGATCCGTCGCTGCCCGACACGTCACTCGTCTTCGCCCTGTTCCACCCGGCACCCCGTCAACAGAACGGACGGGACGGCAAATGACCACGGACTGCCGGAAGTTGCCGACCGGGTTCGGACGGCTGTGGACCGCGCAGACGGTGTCCTCGCTCGGTGACGGGGTGTCGCACGCCGCGCTGCCGCTGCTCGCGTTGACGCTGACGCGGGATCCGATGGCGCTCGCCGTCGTCACGGCCGCCGGAACACTGCCGTGGCTGCTCTTCGGGGTGCTCGGCGGTGCGCTGGTGGACCGCTGGGACCGCCGGCGCACGATGTGGGTCACGGACGCGGCGCGCGCGGTACTCCTCGCGATACCGGCGGCAGCGGCCGCGCTCGACCTGCTGACCATTCCACTGCTCGCGGCCACCGCCTTCCTGCTCGGCCTCGGCGGACTCTTCTTCGACACGGCCGCCACGGCCTATCTGCCGGACCTGCTCGGCCGCGACCCCGCGCTCCTGACGCGCGCCAACTCCCGCCTGCGCGGCGCCCAGACCGCCGCGTCCGGCTTCGCGGGGCCGCCTGCGGGCAGTGCACTGCTCGCCCTCGGGCGGGCGGTCCCGCTTATCGCCGACGCGGTGTCGTTCGCGCTCTCCGCGCTGCTCGTACGGTCGCTGCCCGCCACACCGCGTCCCGTACCGCAGGCCCGTGAGTCGCTGCTCCGGCAGGCGCGGGCCGGCGCCTCGTACGTATTCCACAACCAGTTGCTGCTCGGGCTCGCGCTGCGTCCGGCGGTCGGGAACATCGCCTTCCTCGCCGTGGAGACCGTACTCGCCCTCTTCGCGCACGATCGTCTCCGCATCGACACCTTCGGCTTCGGCCTGCTCCTCACCGCGGAGGCCACCGGCGGTCTACTCGGCGCGGGCATCGCCTCCTTCCTCGGCCGACGCCTCGGCACCGGCACCGCGCTGACCTGCACGGCCGCGGTCGAAGGACTCGCCATCCTGGGCCTTGCCGCCGCCCCGAACCCGTACGTCGCCGGACTCGCGCTCGCCGTATGCGGGGCGGGCATGGGCGCCACGATGGTGCTCGGCCCCTCCCTCCGACAGGCGATCGTCCCCGCCCACCTGATGGGCCGGGTCGCCTCCACCTCCCGCATGCTCGCCATGTGCGCGGCCCCGTTCGGCGCCTTCCTGGGCGGCTGGCTGGCCACCACGTACGACGTACGCACCCCGCTCTACACTGCCGCCGGCCTCCTCCTCACCATGACCGCCGTCACGTCGACCATGACCAGCAACCGCCGGGTCGAGGCGGCGCTGCTTGCCGCCACCCAGGCCGATGATGCACATCACCCGAAATCCCGGGACCCCTCGCAGGAGGGCGCCACGTAGGGCAAGGAGGTCCCGCGGTCCTTGTAACAAGCGGGGCTTGGCCTACGCAGTCGAACATCGCAGCAGGTCGTAGGCGCGTACCCTGTTAGGGATGAGCGACCCGGCTACCCGGAGCTTCCTCCGCTAGCGCGTGGCCGGTAAGGGGATCCGGTTCGCCCTGTCCCGGATGCGGTGACTCCATGAGTGATGGCCAGCCGGAGTTGGACGAGATCGAGGCGTGGTTCGTTGCCGTGGTCGAGGGGCGCGTCAGTCGGGATGCTGCTGACCGGTGGGCCGGACGATGGGTGGACGACGACGCGCTCGACTGGGATGAGGTGTCCTGGTGGGCGTTGCGGCTCCTCTACGGGATCGATTTGCGACCAGGGCCCGGTGAGCCGTATCTGCATGATGACGGGCAGGTAGGAGGGTGGCTGGAAGAATTGCGGCGGCGCCGCTCCGGGTGACGTGCCGCGATGGGCTACCCCTGCCTGCTGATGGCCGTCGGCCTGATGGGTCATGGCGGCGCGGGGCGCTCGTACCTGTAATCGGGGGCGGCCCCAGTCCACGTCGAGACGAGGTCAGGACAGCGGATGAGCGCGCGCGAGCCGCCCCGGAACGCGACCTCGTTGCTGTAACAGTTCGGGTAGGGCGGCCGTTCAACAACCGTGCCTCCGAGGGGTGGTTGGTGCGCCAGAGGCTGGACCGCATCCGATGCCGGTGGGGAAGCTGTCCACCATGGAGACGAACCCTGGCGATGCCCTCGGCCGGCGTACCGCACCGGCGCTGGAGGCGCTGCGTGGTGACGAAGTGTTCACCGGGGTGTCGGGCCCGGCGAATCCCGTCACCGTGCTCGACTTCTGGCAGTACGCCATGCCCGACCTTCGAACCAACACCACACGGGGGCTGCTCGCGGAGTTCCTGGTGCACCGGGCTCTCGGAGCGCCGGTGCGGAACGCGGAGTGGGAGAGCTTCGACATTCTGACCGGCGACGGCCTGCGGGTTGAGGTGAAGGCCAGCGCGTACGTGCAGGCGTGGGACCAGCGGGGTCCCTCGGCCATCCGGTTCGCTCGCCTGCGCGGACGCACCTGGACGGCTTCCGGCAGCGTTGCGGTACGGCCCACATTCAACGCCGACGTCTACGTCTTCGCCCTCCACACCGCCGCCGACCACGCTGTTTACGACCCGCTCGATGTGAGCCAGTGGTCCTTCTACGTCGTGCCCGCCCCACACATCGCAGCACTTGCCCAGGACAGCGTGGGCCTGGCCACACTCAACGGACTCGTCGGGACCCCCGTCCCCTTCGAAGCCCTCGCCGCCCGGGTGCGGTCCGCCGATCCCCGGCGTGCGGGCGAACTCGACGAGGCCGCCCCGGAGTCCGTACCTGCCGCCCGCGTGGGCGCGAAAGTTCCTGGCGAGAAGGCGTGAGCCCGCCGCCTTGCCGCCCCCCTGCCGCCTTGCCGCCCTGTCGACTCGGGCGGCTATGCCGGCGACCGGACGGCCGGATGTGGCGCGGTCGACGAGCGGTGGTCGCCCAGTTCGAACGACAGGTGCGCCGACAGGGACCGCAGGAAGCCCGCCGCATCGAAGGCCGCGCCGGCCGAGAGCACGCCGGTCTGACGGCACGCTCCCGTGAGCACCCGGTGGACAGCCTCCACCGCGAGCGGTGCGCTGACCGCGTAGATGTCCCGGCCGCTCGCCACGGCGCGCCGCCGCGTCCCGCCGGAGCGTACGACGACGTCGACCAGGAAGGTCTGCTCGGACCGCCCGCGCCCGTCAGCCGCGGTCGGAGCCGGAGTGTCCGGGGCCGCCAGCTCCGCCGCCGCCCCCACCGTCATATAGGTACGCACCTCCGGCACGGCCAAGTGGCTGGGGACGGTGACGACATCGGTCATCGTGAAGTCCCCGATCACGGCCCGGGCACCCAGCGGTTCGGGGAAGGCCCAGTCCAGCGTCGGCGCGGCGTCGTCCCGGTACTTCAGCCGCCCGCCGCTGTAGCGCACGCGCCGGCCGTTCCTGCGCTCCCGCGAGACGGCGCCCGCCGCGCGGGTACCGGCCGTGGGGTGCCACCCGCTCAGCCCGTACGCGATGTGCGCCTCGTCGGCCGCGGTCCACTCACCCATCGCCGCGGTGACCAGCAGGTCACCGAGCCCGCCGAAGAAGGCCATCGCCGTGATGACCACGGCGCCCTGTGCGCGGGCCCGCTCCCCGAACCGCGTGAAGGTGTCGAGATTGGCCTCGATCTCGGCCGCCACGTCCACGTAGGGGATGCCAGCCCGCAGCGCCGCCTCGATGACCGGTCCGGCGGTCGTCGCGAACGGTCCGGCGCAGTTGATCACCGCGTCCGCGCCGGCCAGCGCCCGGTCCAGGGAAGCGGGGTCGTCGACCGAGGCCGGCCGTACCTCCAACCCCGGGCGCTCGGCCGCGAGCGCCTCCAACCTGTCCGCGTCGCGGCCGGACAGCAGCGGGACGTACCCGCGCTCGCACAGCTCGGCCACCACGAAGCGCCCCGTGTGCCCGTAGGCGCCGAACACCGCCACCGTTCGCCCTGCTGCCCTCGTGTCCTCGCGCATCGTGTTCTCCCCACGTCGTGTGCACCGTCAACTGCCCACATCCTGGCGGCCGCGGCCCACCCGCCGTGAGTGTCCGGAACGACGATGCCCGTACACTTTCGGACATGGGTACCGTCGCGCTCGCCGTCACCGGCGGCATGCTCCACTTCGAGATGTCCGTGGCGTACGAGGTCTTCGGCAGCGCGCTGTCCGGCGTGCCAGACCCCTGGTACCGCGTAACCGTCTGCGGGCCGCGCCCCGTGCGGGTGGGCAGGTTCCGGCTGGAGCCCGACTCCGGGCTCGACCGGCTCCCGTACGCGGACACGGTGATCGTCCCCGGCTGGGCCGACGTGGACGTGGACCCGCCCGCCGACCTGGTCGACGCGGTACGCGCGGCCCATGCCGCGGGCGCCCGGGTGGCCTCCCTGTGCACCGGCGCCTTCGTCCTGGCCGCCGCGGGCCTGCTGGACGGGCGGCGCGCCACCACCCACTGGGCGCACACCCGCACGCTGGCCGCCCGGTACCCGCGGGTGGAGGTCGACCCGGACGTGCTCTACGTGGACAACGGCAGCGTCCTCACCTCCGCCGGCAAAGCCGCCGCCATGGACCTGTGCCTGCACCTCGTCCGTCTCGACCACGGCTCGGCGATCGCCAACACGGTCGCCCGAGGCCTGGTCGTCCCCCCGCACCGGGCCGGTGGCCAGGCCCAGTTCGTCACCGCACCCGTACCCGCCCGGGACGACCACCCGCTCGGCGCGCTGCTGCCCTGGGTGATCGCGCGGCTCGACCGCGCCTTGACCGTGGAGGACCTGGCCCGGCAGGCGAACATGAGCTCGCGCAACCTGGCCCGCCATTTCAGATCGGCGACCGGCACCACCCCGCTGCGATGGCTGCTGACCCAGCGCATCCGGCGCGCCCAGGAACTGCTGGAGACCACCGGTGAGAGCGTCGACGCCATCGCGACGGCCACCGGAATGGGCACTGCCACGACACTGCGGCGGCACTTCAACCGCACCATCGGAGTGCCGCCCGACACCTACCGGCGCACCTTCCGCACCGCTCGCCCGGACGCCCGCTGACGCCTGCACGGACACACCGCGCCGGGCCTCCGGACGAGCGCTCCGCCGCCCGTCGGACGGCCCGCCGCCCATCGGACGGCCCGCCTCCCGCCAGCCTGCCCGGTACCGCCCGAATCGCCCGAACTGCATGACCAGGCACCGGCGTTGCCCGTCGGCGACGGACCGCCGCCCGACCGGGCCGCTACCGCAGGAGCCACCCGTACCGACGACGCTGCCCGCCCAGACGACGCCGCCCGCACAGACGTCCACGGGGCTCCCGTCCGCCCCCGCCGGTCAACCGCGACACGCCGGATCAGCCTCCCGCACGGTAACGATCGCATCTCGATCAACCAGCCTGTGCGATCCGGCCAGGGCACGGCCCGCGGCGGCGTTCGCGGTCACCCTCCGCGAGAGCGGGTTCCGCCCAAAAGCGCGCACGCGTGCTTGATCTCCAGCTCGGGGCTTCGCACTGCGTGACGGGTGCGATCAGAGCTTCTCGGCCAACGGCCGTTCAATAAACAACTGTTATCTGTGTGGCGGATGTGAGGATGCGCTCGCGGCAAGACGAGTGATCTTGCCTGCCTGAAAGGCAGACAACATGAACCGCATCACGGGGGACGGGGCGAGGCGCGACACTGCCCGCATGTCCCCGACGCGAGGCCGGGCCAGAGCCCACCGAGGCAAGGTGCTGCCCCGCATAGCCGTGGCCCTCGCCACGGCCCTGGCACTGGAAGCCGCGCTGGTCGTGACCTCCACCGGGCAGGCGGTGGCCGTGCAGTCGGCCCCCACCACGCCCCAGAAGCAGAAGGACAAGCCGTACGCCAAGGAGGCCAAGGACCTCCCCTCGGCGCACGTCGCCGCCAGGCTCTCGGGGCAGCGCGTAGAGGCACTGTCCGAACGCACCGAGGACTCCTCGACCTTCGCCAACCCCGAGGGCACCACCACCGTCGAGGCCGCGAGCGGCCCCGTCCGCTTCCGCGACGAGGCCGGGGCCTGGAAGCAGGTCGACGTCAGCCTCGTCAAGGCCGGCGACGGCGGAGTCCGCGCCCAGGCGCACCCCCTGGGCCTCAAGCTCGCGGGCCGCACCCCGGAGGCCGCGGCCGCCAAGGTGCGGGCCTCGGGAGGCGCCGCAGGCGAGGTCAAGACCCCCTCGGTCCCGCTGGTGTCGCTGAACGGCAAGGCCAAGGACCTCACCGTCGGCTGGCGCGGCATCCTGCCCGAGCCCGCCATCGAGGGCAACCGCGCCCGCTACGTCGACGCGCTGACCCGGACCGACCTCATCATCGAGTCCACCCGTACCGGCTTCGAGCAGTTCCTTGAGCTCAAGGACCGCAGCGCGATCGCCGCGAACGGCTCGGTCACGCTCACCCTCAACGCCAAGGGCGTCAAGGCGCGCGCCAATGCCGACCGGTCGGTCACCTTCCTCGACGACAAGGGCACCCCGGTCGGCGAGCTGCCCGCCCCCGTCATGTGGGACGCCCAGGTCGACCCGAACTCCGGCGATCACAAGAACATCGCCGACGTCGGCCTCAAGGTCACCCAGCAGGGCGACCAGATCGACCTGACGCTGACCCCCGACGCGGCCTTCCTCGCCAACCCGAAGACGGCCTTCCCGGTCACCATCGACCCCGCCGTCAGCATCGGCGTCGGCTTCGACACCTTCGTCCAGCAGGGTTACGCGGTCGACGTGTCGGCGCAGACCGAGCTGAAGATCGGCAACAACGGCTCCAGCCAGGTCGCCCGCTCCTTCCTCACCTTCCCCATGGCGAAGATGGCGGGCCGGCAGATCCTGGACGCCAAGCTGAACCTGTGGAACTTCCACTCCTGGTCCTGCACGGCCAAGAGCTGGGAGGTCTGGGACACCGCCGCGGCCACCACCGCCACGCGCTGGACCTCACAGCCCGGCTGGAACAAGAAGTGGGCCTCCAGCACCTCCACCAAGGGCTACTCCAGCTCCTGCAACGACGGTTGGACGAGCCAGAGCATCACCTCGCTGGCCGCCGCCTGGGCCGCCAACGGCAACGGGAGCAACTCCCTCGGCATCCGGGCCACTGACGAGACGGACCCGTACGGCTGGAAGAAGTTCAACTCCGGCAACGCGGCCTCCAACACCCCGTACCTCTCGGTGACCTACAACACCAAGCCCGGCGCGGCGACCCCCGTCGCCCCGCTGACCGGCGTCGCGACGAACGACACCACGCCGACCCTCACGGGCAAGGCCACCGACCCCGACGGCAACACCGTTCAGCTCAGCTACGAGATCTGGACGCCGACCGGCACCGCGGCCCTCCAGGCCGGCAAGTCCGCCTTCACCGCCTCCGGCGGCAACGCCCCGTGGACCCCGACCACCGCGCTGGCCCCCGGCCAGTACAAGTGGCGCGCCGGCGTCTACGACGGATCCGCCTGGAACGGAACCTGGTCCGCCTGGCAGACCTTCACGGTGGACACCGCCGCCCCGGCGGTCGCGAGCATCTCGTCGACCGACTTCCCGGCCGGCCAGTGGTCCGGCACCCCGGACGCGAACGGCAACTTCACCGGCAACTTCACCTTCACCCCGCCCGCGGCGGACGTGAAGGAGATCCAGTACTCGCTGGACGGCGGCACCTGGACCACGGTGGCCACCACCACGGCCGTCAACCGCGCGCTGACCTTCGGCGCCGGCGAGCACACCCTGAAGGCCAAGGCGCGCGACGCGGCCGGCAACACCTCCGCCGAGTCCACCTACACCTTCTCCGCCGGCGGCGGCTCCGCGCTCCTGACGCCCGCCGAGGGCGAGCGCCCGGCCCGCCGCGTGGCACTGTCCGCGCAGGGCAAGGACATCCACAACGGCGTCGTCTACCAGTACCGCCGCGGCGAGACGGACACCTGGAAGGACGTCCCCGCCGCGAACGTCCGCAAGACCGCCGACGGCTCCACCCTCACCGGCTGGCCGGCCGCCGCCCCGCAAGGGCAGCCGATCGCCCTGAGCTGGGACATCACCGACACCTTCACGACCGACGGCGCGATCGACGTACGGTCCGGCTTCACCACCGGCTCGGGGTACAGCTACTCCCCGCACCACACGATCACCGTGGACCGCAACGCGGGCACCGCGCCCAACACCGCGCTCGGGCCCGGCACGCTCAACGAGCTGACCGGTGACTTCGCCCTCACCGAGACCGACGCCAACGCCTTCGACATGTCCGTCACCCGCACCGCCTCCTCGCGCCGCCCCGGCGCGGGCGCGCTGCAGGACGGCCAGGCGCCGATCTTCGGCAAGGAGTGGACCTCCGGCACGGTCGCGGAACTGACCGACAGCAGCTGGTCCTACGTGAAGAAGACCTCCGCGACCTCGGTCTCGGTCGTCGACAACACCGGCGAGGAGACCGCCTTCACCGCCGCCACCGGTGGCGGCTGGAAGCCCGAGCCGGGTGCCGAGCACCTGGCCCTGACCGGCTCCCTGGCCGGCTCCTTCACCCTGAAGGAGACCGACGGCGTCACCGTCACCTTCGCCAAGGCCGACGCGGCCGGCCTCAACTGGCCGATGACCAGCTCCACCAAGAGCGGACTGGAGCACTCCACCACCACGGTGGTCTCCGAGGCCGTGACCGTCGACGGCAAGCAGCTGGCCCGCCCGAAGCGGATCATCGCGCCCACGTCCGCCGCCACCGCCGCCACCTGCGCGGCCACCCCGGCCACCAAGGGATGCCGGTCGCTGGAGTTCGTGTACGCGAACGCCACCACCGCCACCGGCCACTCCACGTCCGCCGACTTCGGCGACTTCACGGGCCAGGTCAAGGAGATCCGCCTCTGGTCCACGTGGGGCGGCGCCGCGTCGGCGACCTCCCAGGCCATCGCCACCTACCGCTACGACGCGTCCGGTCGACTGCGCCAGGCCTGGAACCCCAACCTGAACCAGGGCATGCAGACCCAGTACTCCTACGACGCCGCGGGCCGGATCACCTGGTACCACGCACAGTCGGAGATCCCCTGGGACCTCACCTACGGCAAGGCCGGCAACGCCGCGACCGCCGGTGAGGGCATGCTGCTCAAGGCCTCCCGCAAGGCACTGAAGCAGGGCACCGCGGACGTCGAGGAAGGCACCGCCTCCACCAGCGTCGTCTACGACGTGCCCCTGACCGGCACCAAGGCCCCGTACAAGATGGGCGCCGCGGACGTGAAGGTTTGGGGGCAGAACGACACCCCGACCGACGCCACCGCCGTCTTCCCGGCTGACGCGGTCCCGTCCGGCCACTCCGGCTCGGGACTCGCGGCCGGCGACTACCGCCGTGCCACGATCACCTACGTCAACGCCTCCGGCCGCGAGGTCAACACCGCCCAGCCGGGCGGCCACATCTCGGCCACCGAGTACGACCACCACGGCAACACGGTGCGCGACCTCACCGAGGCCAACCGGGCACTCGCGCTCGGCGCCACCGACGCCGACAAGTCGGCCCTGGCCGACCTCGGCATCAACGGCCTGTCCACCGCGGACCGCGCCGAACTGCTCTCCACCCGCTCGCAGTACAACCCGACCGGCACCCGGGAGATCCAGGAGCTCGGCCCGCTGCACCGGATCTCGCTGACGGAAGACCTCAAGTCCGGCAGCACCACCGTCGCGCCCGCCGGCTCCTCGGTCGTCGCGCGCGGCTGGACGGTCAACGAGTTCGACGCCGCCCGCCCCATCAACGGCACGGCCACCGTCGAGGACCAGATCACCCGCACCACCACGGGCGCCCAGCTGCTGGTGCACCCGACCCTGCACGCCGAACCCCGCGTCACCCAGACGGTGTACGACTGGGTCAAGGGGCTGCCGACCCAGACCATCCAGGACCCGGCCGGTCTGGCCATCACCACCACCACCCAGTACGACGCCCAGGGCCGGGCCGTGAAGTCCCTGCGCCCCGGATCCACCGGTGAGGACGCCGCCGCGTTCGCGACCCGCTACTGGTCCGCGACCGGCACCGGCACCTGCGCCGGCCGTCCCGAGTGGGCGGACCTGCCCTGCTCCAGCGGCCCCGCGGCCGCGACGACCGGCGGCGCCGGCAACCCGGCCGAACTGCCGGGTGCCGTGGTCGAGTACAACTGGTGGGGCGAGCAGTCCAAGGTCATCGAGACCGCGAACGGCGTCACCCGCACCACCGTCACCGAGTTCGACAACGCCGGGCGCCCGACCTCCGTGAAGACCACGGGCGGCGTGGGCACCGCGGTCCCGGACCGCAACTTCGAGTACGACCCGCACACCGGCGACGTCGTGAAGACGACCTCCCCGACCGGCGGCACCATCAGCGAGCAGTACGACAAGCTCGGCCGCCTCATCTCCTACACCGACGCCGACGGCGGCGTCACCAGGACCGAGTACGACCTGCTGAACCGGCCGGTCAAGATCACCGACTCGGCGCCGTCGACCGTCACCTACACCTACGACCACAGCGCCGAACCCCGAGGCCTCGTCACCAGCACCACCGACTCGGTGGCCGGTACGTTCTCGGCGACCTACGACGTGGACGGCGGCGTCGCCAGCGAGAAGCTGCCCGGCGGCTACACGCTCACCGAGCGCGAGGACTCCACCGGTTCCGCGGTCGCCCGTACCTACACGCGCGACAGTGACGGCCAGCTCGTGTACACCGACACCGTGAGCCCGTCGGCCCACAAGCAGGCGGTCAGCCACGCCGGCTGGTCCGCCCAGGAGTACGCCTACGACCGCGCCGGACGCCTCACCAAGGTGAACGACAACGTCGGCGACGCCTGCACGACCCGCTCCTACACCTTCGACAAGCGCAGCAACCGCACCGGCCTGACCACGGCGGAGGGCGCGGCCGGCGCCGACTGCCCCACCACGGGCGGCACCACCCGCACCTACGCCTACGACACCGGTGACCGGCAGATCGAGTCGGGCTACGCCTACGACGCGTTCGGCCGCACCACCTCCCAGCCCGGCAGCACCGTCAACTACTACGCCAACGACCTGGTGCAGCAGATGACGGCCGGCAACCAGCGCCAGACCTGGACCCTGGACGCCGCCCACCGCTTCCGTACCTGGACCGTCGAGTCCCAGGCCGACGGCGTGTGGTCGCAGGAGCAGGCCAAGCGCAACCACTACGACGGCCAGAGCGACAACCCGCGCTGGATCGTCGAGAACGCCACCACCGGAGAGCTCACCCGCAACGTCGAGTCGGCCGCGGGCCTGCTCTCCGCCACCACCGGCACCCAGGGCGGCACCGTCCTCCAGCTGACCAACATCCACGGCGACGTCGCCCTCCAGCTCCCGCTGGACCCGGCCGACGCCCCGCAGGTGCTGGACAACGACGAGTACGGCAACGCGCGGGCCGGCCAGCCGGCCACCCGCTACAACTGGCTGGGCGGGCAGCAGCGCTCCAGCGAGGCGCTCGCCGGCACCATCCTGATGGGCGTCCGCCTGTACAACCCGGCCACCGGGCGCTTCCTGTCCGTCGACCCGGTCCCGGCGGGATCGCCGAACTACTACGGCTACCCGGCCGACCCGGTCAACATGGTCGACCTGGACGGCCGCGGCTGGAGCAAGGTCTGGTCCTACTACCTGGCGGACCGCCAGGCGAAGGCACTGGCCAAGGCCCTCAAGAAGGGCGGCAACATCTCCAAGACCCTCGCCAAGTGGGTCGGCCGCATCCCGACGGCGGCGAGCAAGGCGCTGAGCGCGGCGCTCTACGTCCTCGGATACGGTGCCAGCTACTTCGGCTGGAAGATCCAGTACGCGGCCACGCGGCGCGGTTCCGGAGTGATGATCCGCTTCGGAATCTGGAAGAAGAAGAGTTGGGGCATCAGCTGGTACTACCCGAAGATGTCGATCGAGGCATCGAACGGCTGGTGGTAGGAGGAGCCGGGGCGAGCCGGGGCCACTGAAGGTCTAGGCTCTCCGGCAACTCACTGAACGGCACGACCCAACCGGTGCCCGCGCGAACCCTCCGGTCCGCGCGGGCACCGGCATCTCGTACCGCGACCGCCCACCTCGCCCCCGTACCCCGTCCCCGTCCAACCCCGTCCCCGTACCTCGACCCCGTACCTCGACTTCGATCCCTGTACCGCGACCTCGTACCACCACTTCGCCACGAAGGACCACAATGATCAACAGCGACGGCAGCCTCCCGGACCGGGAGACGTTGACGGAACTGATGGAAGCCGAGCGCACCCGCGCCCTGCTCGGCATCATGCCGCCCTGGGCGTACTTCGTCCTCAGCCTCCTGTGCGCGGCGGGCGTCTGGCTGCCGAACGAGACCGCGGCCACCGCCGTCGCCGTGACCGGCATCTTCGTCCCCGGCCTGCACATGCTGCTCCGGATCCGCCCCCTCGCCGCGGCGGTCACGGTCTACGACCTCGACGACGCGGAGGAGGCCGAAGCCGACCGCGACTCCACCCCGGCCGACGAGGCCGCCGCGCAGCAGATGGCCGCCCGCATGATCGGCGGCGTGATCCTTGTGGTCTCGGTCGTCCTGGTCCTGGCCGCCCTGCTGGTCCCGATGAGCTGGCTGCGTACGGCACTGCCGCTGGCATGCCTCTGGTTCGCCCTGGACCTCTACCGCGCCCGCCTCCGCCGCCGCCACGCCGACGAGGTCATCTCCCGCGCCGCCGGCCAGGACTGGTACCCGGCGTACACGCGGTTCATCGAGGCCCGCCGGACCGTCCTGGCCTGACGCCCCGCACCTCCGCCGTTCGCACCGCGACCGCGAGACGGCCCACCGAGGGGGACGCGCGGTCTCCCTCGGTCTCCCTCTCCCTCCCACCTCTTCGGGCTGTTCGGCGGGTGCCGCGTACGAGGCCGCCGCGGACGGGAAGCGAATCAGCGGGGCATGCGCCCCCCCAACTCCCGAGCCCTCCTGCGCAGTTCCGTGGCCCAGGCCCCGCCCTCCGCCGCGGTCGACATCCCCGCGACGGCGCTGACCTGTACGTCTTCACGCGCGGTTTCCGGATCGGATCCCAGCGCCGCCCAGTCCACCTCGATGCCGGCCCGCTCCGCGAGCACGAGCACGGTGGCCGTGAAGCCCTCGGAGAGGGCGAGCGTGATGGCGTGGCTCGTCCTGCGATGCCGGGCCAGCAGCGCGGTGACGAAGACTTCGAAGACGGTCGGATCGATCTGGCACTCGTCCATCTCCATTGGCGCTATGCCCGAGGGGAGCCCCAGCTCCGCCTCGAAGAGCGCCACTTGGCGTTGGAACAGGCGGGAAGCCCCGTTCGACGGGTTCCACAGGGTCGCGTCGCCCAGGTCGAAGTACTGGCTCATGACGGCGCCCTCCACATGATCACGGAAGCCCAAGGTATCCGGCCCGATCGTGGCCGTTGCGAGGATGAGACGCTGGTCCGCCACCGACGGGCGTCCACTGACGGCGGAGGCGACCGCATCGAGATTGTCATGCGCGGGTCAATATCGCATCGGGCCAGATCCGCCACCCGCGCCACCCGCCGCTAGTGAGGGTGGCAGTGGCATATCTCGGGGCGGAGTCGGAGCGATGTTGCCCGGAGGGGGCTCGTGAGGCACTCCCCGTGGACCCCTCCAACCCCTCAGGCCCCTCGTGTCCCCGCTGTCTCCCGGTTGGGGTGTGGGTGTGATGTGGTTCACGTGGGGGTGGGGTGGGGTGGTTTGGTGGGGGGTGGGTGTTTTGGGGTGGTGGGTGGGGTGGGGGGGTGGCTGGTTTGTGGGGGTGGGTTGTTTCGGGGGTGTGTCGGGGGTGGGGTTGACAGGGGGTGGGGGGTGGGTGGGTGGGGGTGGGGGGTGGTGGGTTGGGGTGGTGGGGGGTTGGTGGGTGGGGTTGGGTTTGGGTGCTGGTGGGGGGTGGGTTGGGGGGTGGGTGGGGGTGGTGGTGGGGGGTTGTGGGTGGGGTGGCTGGTTTGTTTTGGGTGGTGGGGTGGTGGGGTTTAAACATGGGGGTGTTTTGGTCAGGGCGGGGTGTGTTGTTGCGGGTTTTCGGGGTGGGGTGGTTCGGTGTGTTCCAGTGTTCGACTGTTCCAGTGTTCCAGTGTTCGACTGTTCGAGTGTTCGTGGGTTCGACTGTTCGGGTTGTTCGGGTGTTGGGTCGTTGAGGGGTTTGTGGTTATGGCGATCAAGATTAATCCTGCTCGGTTCAGTCAGTTCGGTGAGGCGGAGGGCAGCGTTTTCTGTCTGATCACGAATCGGGAGATCGAGCATGAGTTGGAGGTGGTGCGGGAGGCTCCGTATGCGGAGTACCGGACGATCATTTTGAGTCCTGGTGATGATTTCGAGGAGTTGTTGCGGGACGGGACGGTTCCGGTGCGGTCGCATTCGTTGGTGATTTCACCGTTCCGGTTTTTTGAGTCTCCGTCGGAGGAGGTGTT
>NZ_JBHXRU010000071.1:0-10757 GCF_042716255.1 Streptomyces sp. NPDC058662
GGCACCCCCATCGAGGCCGCCTGCCGCATCGTCATCCTCGAAGACCAGCTCGAAGAGGCCCAGCGCATCAACACCGAGTACCGCCGCGCCGCCGAACCGACGGACCCGCCCCCCACGGCCTCCGACGGCTGAGCGCCCCCGCGCCCGCGAGCGCCCTCGGCCGCCGGCTCCGCCGCCCGAGGGCACGTCAGAACACCCCCCCACGGTTCATTGCGCAGAATGTGGGAAGCAGGACCACACCCAAGCCCTGTCCCCTGCGAGGAGCCGCCATGACCACCTTCGTCATCACCGTTCCCGGCACATTCATCTCCGACGTCACCGACTCCGCGCGCTCGGTCCTCGAACGGAAACTCGCCCGGCGCCACACCGACGTCAGCGAGAGCGAAGGCCTGGACCTCCTCACCCTGAACGAGGACGGCACCTTCTCCGTCCGCCTCGAAGTCGACGCCCCGGACCGGTACGAGGCCGAACTGGACGCCACCCGACTCGTCTCGGCCGCGCTGCGGGAAGCGGGACTCGAACCCGCCGACGCCCCGCTCGGCCCGCCGGCCGTCACCGGTATCGACAGCGACCTCTGACCCGCGCCGCTACACGGCCCACTACGATGCCTTGCGTTCGGCAGGCGGCGGAGCGGGGGGCGGACGGCGTGAGCAGTTACGGCGGGGGCGGGTACACCGGCGGCGGATACGGGGACCCGGCCGCCGGCGCGGGCGGCCGACCACCGGCGGGTCAACCCGGCCCCCCGGTCCCCCCGCAGGGATACCCGTACACCCCGCCCCCGGGATACCCGTACACCCCGCCCCCGGGACCGTACGGGCCCCCCGTTCCTCCGCAGGGACACCCGTACGGATACGGATACCCGCCGCCTCCGCCGTTGCCGCCGCCCCCCGGCGAGCCCTCACGGGTTCGGCAGGCCCTGCGCGGTGTCCGCAACCCCTTCTACGCCGCCCAGCGGACCTTCCGCCCCTCGCGTCCCGGGAGGGTCGAGGATCCGCAGGTCCGCAAACTCCAGCTGTGGCGGACCGCGCTGGGACTCCTCGCCTGGGTGGGCCTGATGGTGACCTACAACGCCGTCGCCGACGCCGCCGGCGCCAAGGACGTGGCGGACGAGCGCTTCCAGCAGAGCTGGTACAGCGTCCTGATGCTCGTCTGCACCTTCCCCGTGGTGGTGGGCGCCTTCGTGACAGCCGCGCGGGGCGGGCTGCGGCGCGTCTACCTGCGGCGGGCCCTGCGCCCGCTGGGCGCGGTCGCGGCGATCATGGCCTCCATGGGCACCTCCGCGCTCGCGATGGCGCCGGAGCTGGCGGGGCTGCGGGACGCCGTCGGCCTGCCCGGGAAGATCGCCATCGGGGTGCTGTGCCTGTGGGCGGTCGGGTTCGCCCTCTACGGCATCGGCCTGTCGCTCGTGCACGTCTTCCGTACCGCCGACATCCACGAGGTGCTGCCGCCGGTCCTCGCCGGCGTCCTGGTGTGGGAGATGGCGCTCCTGGACGTGATCACCGGCGCCTACCCCCAGGTACCGGCGGCCGCCCGCGCCGTCTTCACCCTCGGCGCCCCCCTCACCGTGACCGCCCTGTCCTGGTGGGAGCTGCGCCGACTGCGCCACCGCCACGGCCTCACGGTCCGAGCCGCCCTGGGACGCTGACGCACCCCCGCCACCGCACCACCCCGCCACCGCACCACCGCGCCACCGCGCCACCGCGCCACCGCGCCACCGCGCCACCGCGCCACCGCGCCACCGCGCCACCGCGCCACCGCACCACCGCGCCACCGCGCCACCGCACCACCGCGCCACCGCGCCACCGCACCACCGCACCACCGCGCCACCGCGCCTCCGCACCACCGCGCCTCACGCCGCCGGGCCACCGCACCCACGCCACCGCACCGACGAGCTACCGCACCACCGCGCCGCACCGACGAGCCACCGCACCACCGCGCCGCACCGACGAGCCACCGCACCGCCGGGCCACCGCACCGGTGACGCGCGGCCCGCGCGTTACCCCTCCCCGGGCCCCGTGAACATCACCGGGCGGTCACGCATGCGATCGCCTCGCCTGACGCGCAGACAACTCGTCGCCCCCGTACGCCCATTGACAGCCCTTGTGTCGATTGTGGCGCGGGTCACGTGGTTGGAGAGTGGCCGCCTTCCCATCGGCTGTCCGCCGCACGCATTGAGAGGGCCCGCCCATGTCCCACAGTCCCAGCGGTGAAGTCCACCGGCTCAAGGCGAACTCGGTCGGTCTGGTCGGGGTGGTCTTCATGGCCGTCGCCACCGCCGCCCCGATCACCGCGATGACCGGGAACCTGCCGATCGCCGTAGGCTTCGGCAACGGCGTCGGAGCCCCGGCCGGATACCTCTTCGCCACCGTGGTCCTGACGGTCTTCGCCGTCGGATACGTCGCCATGGCCAAGCGGATCACCGCCGCCGGCGCCTTCTACGGATACATCTCCCACGGCCTGGGCCGGATCACGGGCATGGCCTCCGGCATGCTCGCCGTCCTGGCCTACATCGTCTTCGAGGCCTCGATCGTCGGCGTGTTCGCCTACTTCGCCCGCACCACCGTCCACGACCAGCTCGGCCTCGACCTCCCCTGGATCCTCTACGCGGCCGTGATGCTCGGCGCCACCGCCGTCCTGTCCCACTTCGACATCAACCTCACCGCCAAAGCCCTCGGCGTCATGCTCGTCGGCGAGATCGCCGTCCTCTTCGCCGTCGCCACCGCCGTACTGCTCGCGGGCGGCGGCCCGGACGGCATCCCGCTGGAACCCCTCGACCCGAAGAACGCCTTCACCGGCACCTCCGCCGGCCTCGGCATCTTCTTCGCCTTCTGGTCCTGGGTCGGCTTCGAATCGACCGCCATGTACGGCGAGGAGTCCCGCGACCCCAAGCGGGTGATCCCCCGCGCCACCCTGATCTCCGTCGTCGGCGTCGGCGTCTTCTACATCTACGTCTCCTGGATGACGATCGCCGGCAACGGCCTGTCCAAGTCCGTCGAACTGTCCTCCTCCGCCGCCCCCCTGGACCTCTTCTTCGCACCCACCCAGCAGTTCATCGGCTCCTGGGCCGTCGACTCCTTCCAATGGCTGCTCCTGACCGGCTCCTTCGCCTGCGGCATGGCCTTCCACCAGTGCGCCGCCCGCTATCTCTACGCGATCGGCCGCGAGGGCTTCCTGCACCCCGCGCTGGGCCGCACCCACCCCCGCCACGGCTCCCCGTACACCGCCTCCCTCGTGCAGAGCGCCATCGCGGTCACCCTCGTCACCGCGTTCTGGCTCACCGGCCAGGACCCCTACCTCCACCTCTACACCCTGCTCGCGATCCTCGGCACGATGGCCATCCTCATCGTCCAGACCCTGTGCTCCTTCGCCGTGATCGGCTACTTCCGCAAGAACCACCCCGAGGACCGGCACTGGTTCACCACCCTCACCGCCCCCCTGCTCGGCGGCCTGGGGATGAGCTCCGTCGTCGTCCTGCTGGTCCTCAACATGAGGACAGCGGCCGGACTCGCCGCCGACTCCCTCGTCTTCACCCTCATCCCCTGGACCGTCGCCGCCGTCTTCCTCGGCGGCCTGGCCCTCGGCACCTACCTCAAACGCAAAGCCCCCGCACGCTACGAGCTCATCGGCCGGATCGTCCTCGAAGACGCCGCCGAACGCACCCCCTGCGACGCCCCGAGCGCCTCCACCTCCGCCGCGAACGTCTGACACCCGGGAGCCACCCATGGCCCGCACCTCCGTCATGCACGCGCTCAAACGACTCGCCGCCGAACACGCCGCCGCCCGCCGCCTGGACCTACCCGCCGCCGACGTACGCGGCCTGAGCCGGCGCGCCCTGCTGGAGCGCGCCGCCGCCCTCGGCCTCGGCACCGCCCTGGCCACCACCGCCGCCACCGCCCGCGCCGCGACACCGCCGGACAGCAGACCGCCGACGGGCACCCCCCGCGTCGCCGTCGTCGGCGCGGGCATCGCGGGACTGACCGCCGCCCTCACCCTCAAGGACGCCGGCATCGCCTGCACCGTCTACGAGGCGAACCCCACCCGCGTCGGCGGCCGCATATGGACCCAGCGCGACCACTGGGCGTACGGCCACACCTCCGAGATCGGCGGCGAACTGATCGACACCAGCCACAAGAAGATCCTCGCCCTGTGCCGCCGCTTCGACCTGCCCACCGAGGACTTCCTCGGCGGCGGACCCAACGGGGCCGAGGAAGTCCTGTGGTTCGACGGCGCCTACTACCCCCGCGCCCAGGCCGACGAGGACTTCAAGAGCGTCTACCAGGCACTGCGCCGCGACCTGCAGGCCGCCGGCGAGGTCAGCTGGAACTCCGCCACCCCCGCCGGTACCGCCCTGGACACCATGTCCCTGCACCAGTGGATCGAGACCCGGGTCCCCGGCGGCCACACCTCCCGCCTCGGCCGGTTCATCGACGTCGCCTACACCGTCGAGTACGGCGCCGACACCGTCGACCAGTCCGCCCTCGCCCTGGTCCTCCTCATGGGCTACCAGCCCAACCCCGGCCACTTCAACGTCTGGGGCCTGTCCAACGAGCGCTACCACATCACCGGCGGCAACGACCGGCTCCCGCACGCCATCGCACAGGCCCTGCCCGCCGGCTCCCTGCTGATGGGCCGCGAACTCACCGCCCTGCGAGCCAACCCGGACGGCACCCAGACCCTCACCTTCGACGACTCGGGCACCACCCGCACCGTCACCGCCGACCACACCGTCCTCTGCCTGCCCCTGCCCGTACTCCAGCGCCTGGACCCCGCCGCCGCCGGCTTCGACCCCCGCATGAGGAACCTCCTGCGCGACGCCCGCATGGGCCACTGCACCAAACTCGCCATGCAGTTCACCCGCCGCCCCTGGCGCGGCACCGGCCCCTGGCCGGGCGTCTCCGCCGGGGACTGCTTCACCGACTCCGACGTCCAGCAGACCTGGGACACCACCAAGGTCCAGCCCGGCAACGCGGGCATCCTCCTCCAGTACGGGGGAGGCACCCTTGCCGGCGCGCTCACACCCCCCACCCCCTTCGCCACCGACACCGACCCCTACGTACGGACCCTCGCGCACCGCACCCTCACCGGCATCGACGCGTTCTTCCCCGGCACCGCGGCCGCCTGGAACGGCCGCGCCCAGCTGTCCGCCTGGCATCGCGACCCCCACGCCCTCGGCGCCTACTCCTACTGGCCCACCGGCTACCTGCACCGCTACGCCCGCTACGAGGGCACCGCGCAGGGCAACGTCCACATCGGCGGCGAGCACTGCAGCTACGACTTCCAGGGCTTCATGGAAGGCGGCGCCACCGAGGGCGAACGCGCCGCCCGGGAGGTCGTCACCGCCCTCACCTGAAACCACCCGCCCACCGGGCCGGCGCGCGCCCTCAGCGGGCCGGAGGGACGTACGAGGCCGCCGGGACCCGCTGCCCCCGCAAGGGGAGCGGCGGGTGCACGGCGGCGTACTCCGCGGGGGCGGCGGCCCGCACCACCGGGAACAGGCCGCGCGTCCCGGTGGCGGCCAGCAGCCGCTCCAGCGCCACCGGCAGGGGCCCGCCCAGGGTCAGGGAACGGGTCCCGCGGGCCGCGACCAGCAGGCCGAGGAGCGCGCAGTCCGCGAAACCAACGGCCCGCACGTCCACCACGACCTCGCGGACGGTCGCGGGGACAGCGCTCAGGGCCTCGCCCGCGACCGGGACGCTGTCGATGTCGAACTCGCCCGCCAGCACCAGGCACGCCCGCTCGGCGTCCCACCGTACGGAGGCTGACGCCCCGCCGCCGCGGTGCCGACGCTGCTCGTACATGGGGGGCCGCCTCTCGCTCTCCGTTCGTACTGTCTGTGCCCAGTAACGGGCGCCCGGACCGGCCCGGCCACGCGGTGGGGCCCTCTCGTCGCTGCGCGTCCCATCAGGCCCGATTGCGAAACGCGCGCCCGGGCGCACACGCCCCGCGTACGGGCCGCGGCCGTTGCGCAGGTCACCGCACGACCGCCCCGGCCGCGGCCCGAGCGGCCCTAGAATGACGACCGGACGCCGGCATCACGCCGCGCAGCGCCACCACTTGGCACACAAGGCACAAGGCACAAGGCACAAGGCACGAGACGCGAGGGCCCGGGGCGCCGCGGGCGCGGGCCCGCCGGCCGGTGGAATACCGCGGGAACCCCCGGCGGGGCGGACGGCGAAGGAACGAGGGCGGCGGTGCAGGCGGTGGAGGCGTTCTCCTTCGACAGCGACAACCTGGAGGAGACCGAGGCGTTCCTGTCGAGCGCGTACACGCCCATGAGGATCGGCGGCACGCCGCAGAACGCGCGCGCACGGATCGACCGCCACGCCGCCGGCGGCCTGAAGGTCGACAGGCTCTCCTTCGGCTACACCATGGCCTACGACGCCGACTGCCTGAACCAGGTGTGCCTGGTCACCCTCCACGAGGGCACCTTCGTGGACACCACCGGCGGCGGCGAGGAGCACTTCGGGCCCGGCGAGACCTTCATGCTCGCCCCCCACGACCGCCCCTACCGGGGCGAGGTCCGCTCCGCCCGCTACACCCTCACCCTGTTCGACCCCGCCCTCCTCGGCGAGGTGGCCGTCACCGGGGCCCGCTTCCCGGGCCCGGTGGAACTGACCGGACAACGGGCCCTGACCCCCGCCGCCAACGCCCGGCTGGGCGCCGCGGTCGCCTACCTCCGCGACCACGTCCTGACCGAGCCGCTGACCGGCGACAGCCCGCTCATCGCCACCACCGCCGCCCGCCACCTGGCCTCCGTTGCCCTGGCCGCCCTGCCCAACACCACCCTGAGCGCCCGCCCCCACCCCATCGACAGCCGCGACGCCACCAGCGACACCCTGCGCCGCGCCATCGCTTTCATCGAGGACAACGCCCACCTCGACGTCACACTGGAGCAGATCGCCGCGTCCATCCCCATCACCCCGCGAGCCGTCCAGTACGCCTTCGCCCGCCACGCCGACACCACCCCCCTGCGCTACCTCCGACGCGTCCGCCTGGCCCGCGCCCACCACGACCTGCGCCACGCCGACCCGGACACCACCCGCATCAGCGACATCGCCCGGCGCTGGGGCTTCGCCCACCAAGGCCGGTTCGCCACCGCCTACCGGCAGGAGTACGGCGTCCCGCCCTCCACCACACTCCACCTCTGACCACGCCCGCCCCCCGGCCCACCCGCGGCGCCGACGGGCCGGCGGCCGGCGCCCCGGGGCGTAGCGCCAGCACCGGCGGGTAGGCGAGCGGCACTGCCCGCGAGTGGAGGAGGACCCCGTATGCCGGCCCCGCCCGTCCCCGCGTACGGAGCACCGCCCGACTACGACGCCCTGCTGGGCGGCCGCTACCAACTCCGGGGCGTCATAGGATCCGGCGGCACCGCGGACGTCTTCCGCGGCATCGACCAGGTACTGGGCCGCGAGGTGGCCGTCAAGGTGTTCCGCCCCGGCGCGGACACGGTCACCGCCGACCGCTTCTGCGACGAGGCCCGCACCCTGGCCCGCCTCTCCCACCGCGCCCTCGTCACCGTCTACGACGCCGGCCGCCACGGACACGGCGCCTACATGGTCACCGAGTTGATCCGCGGCGTCACCCTGCGCACCCGCATGGACGCGGGCCCCCTCAGCCCCGTCCAGGTCACCCGGATCGGCGCCGACATCGCATCGGCCCTCGACCACGTCCACGCCCACGGCATCATCCACCACGACGTGAAGCCCTCCAACGTCATCCTCGGCGAGGAAGGCTCCCCGTACCTCGCCGACTTCGGGCTGTCCAGGACCGTGCACGCCCACTCCCACAGCGCACCCGACACCCTCGTCGGCACGCTCGCCTACATGGCCCCCGAGCAGTTCCTCGGCCAGGGCGCCAGTACGGCCAGCGACATCTACGCCCTGGGAGTGACCCTCCTGGAAGCACTCACCGGCCACCGCGAGTACCGGGGAACACCCGTGGAGATCGGCACCGCCCACCTCCTGCATCCGCCCCGCGTCCCCGAGGGCCTGCCACCGGACCTCGCCCGCCTGTTGCGGGCCATGACCGACCAGGACCCCCAGGCGCGCCCCGACGCCGCCGCCGTCCACCTGGGCCTGCTCGGCGCCGCCCCGGCACCGCCCACGCGCGCCGCGGCGGGCGCCGCACCCCGCGACACCCGTACGCACCGCACCCCCGTGCCGCCCGCCGCCGCATCCCGTACCGAACCCGCACCCCCGCCCCGTCCCGGGCGCGCGGCCGCCGGCCGTCGGCGCGCCGCCCTGTCGGGCCTGGCGGCGGTGAGCGTCGCGGCCACCTGCGCGCTGGTGGTCGGCGGCACCACCGCGGGCCGGGACGCGCCGCCCTCCGCCCCCGTCCGCGAGCACTCCTCGGCGTCGAAGGACACCCAGACGCCCCCGTCGCCGCCCGCCCCCGCCGCGCCGGACGTGGCGCAGCCGCAGCCGCAGGCGGCCACGACCACCGCACCGCCCCTCCCGGCGCCCGCCGGCCCCTCCTCCTCGCAACCGGGCGGCGAGCGCCCGGCGCAGGCGCCCGGGACGCAGAGCACGAAGGACACGCCGGGAAAGGCGAAGGGGAAGGAGAAGAAGGGCAAGGGGCAGGGCTGATCGGCGATCTTTCCCACCTGATGCAAACGATCAGTGGACCGGCACGTTTGGAAACCGCCACACGGTGCAGACGATCGTTAACACCAACTTTATCCATCGAGGTAGGAGACGCAATCATGGGCATTCTGGCTTGGATCCTCATAGGGCTGCTCGCGGGCCTCATCGCCAAGGCGCTCATGCCGGGCAAGGACCCGGGCGGCATCATCATCACGATGCTGATCGGTATCGCGGGCGGTCTGCTCGGCGGCTGGCTCGGCAAGGTCATCTTCGGTGTCGACTCCATCGACGGCTTCTTCGACCTGTCCACCTGGATCGCCGCCATCATCGGCTCCGTCATCCTCCTGGCCATCTACCGACTGGTCACCGGCAACAAGCGTCGCCACAGCCACGCCTGAGTGACGCGCGGTCCCTTCCCGGGACGGGAAACGGCTCCCCCTCTTCGAGGGCGGAGCCGTTCCGCTGTTCCCGCACCCGCCCGGCCCGCGACGACCGCGCCGGGCGAAGCCGGCTGCCACGACGGACTGTTCAGGGTCCGGGTGTCCAAGAGGTCCCCGGGCCGCAGCAGGGCGGCGCGGCCCACCTCGTGCCTCAGGTAGGAGTCGGCCCATCCGCTGCCCGAGGGCTCGGGCTGGGCGGCCAGGGGCAGTTCGTACGGAGCGGACGCCGCATCGCGAGGCGCGCCGAGCAGCCGGGACAGGACCTCCGCGCACGCGCGGACCAAGAGGGGCGCCGACCGCGGCGAGAAGCCGTCGACGAGGTGCCGGCGAGGAGCGACTCCCCGCCCCCGCTGGAGCGTTCGACCCCGGACGGCTGGAGGCGTTTACGTGTCTCGGGCCTGCGAGAGGGACCCGGCGGCCCCGGGCGGAGCCGCGGCATCCGGCGCGGGCGGCAGGGCCTCGGCGTAGCCGCAACGGCCGCCGCCCCCACCGCCGGGCGGCGGTGGGGGCGGCGGGCGCTGTCGGGTGTCGGGCGTCTACGCGCGGTCGTGCCCGCCGTCGTCCCCCCGCGGCCCGGGCCGCAGGTCCAGCATGGCCAGGAGCGAGGCCAGGTCGTCGGGACCACGGGTGTGCGACACGACCGCCTCGTGGGCCTGGTCGCGGCGCTCGGCGGGGCCCGCAGGGGCCTCCCGGCACGGCAACCGGCCCGTGAGGGGCGATCCGGCCCCGCTCACCCGGCCCGTACCCGACCGGTGCTGGGCGGCGGTCGGGCAGACGGCCCGGCCGGCCGCGGCGCGGCGGCGCCTCGCGCCGCGGGTGACGGCGGCCAGGGCCCGCGTCACCACGCGCGGGCCGAGCGCCGCCGGACGCAGCAGCGAGCCGAGGGATATCCGCCGGGAGGTGCGACGGCTGTCGGTCATGGGGGCTCCTCGTCGTTCCGGTCGGGGCCCGGGCCGGCAGCCGGCCCGGGCCCCGAGGTCGCGTGCGGTCGGTCGGGCGGTCGGGACCTCGTCCACGGCGCGCGCCAGGGTGCGGAAATCCTGCCTCAGCGGGATCCGGTGAGGGAGGCGGCGACCGCCCTGGCGCCCTGGACGGTACTCGCCGCGGCCGCCTGCGCGGGGCGGCGGACCGCCTCGACCGGGTGCCGGTGGTCCAGGGCGTGCCGGGAGCGGTAGGCGAGGGAGGGCTTGCCGTGGGTGTCCGCGGCGGTGATGAGGAGCCCGCCGAGCGCGGAGAGGTCGGTCAGGAAGCGGGCGCGCCGATGTGCGCGCTCCTCGGGGTCCTCCACCGTCCAGAAGGCGTGCGCGGTGAGGGACGTCGGCACCAGCGTGGCGGCGAGGGTGAGCGCGGCCAGGCGCGGGGCGCGCCCGGTGGCGAGCATCAGCGCCGCGGCGGCCTGGACCGCGCTGGTGACGCGTACCAGTTGCCGCGGATCCCCGGCGAGGGCCGGCACCCGCGCGCCGACGGCCCGGGCGAGGGGTTGGACGACTTCCGCGACGTCCTCGGGATGGCGCAGGGTGCGCAGCCCCGCGGTGACGAACGGGGCGGCGAGCAGGGGACGGGCGAGCTTTCGTAGGACAGCCATGTCCCGCTGCTGCCCACAGCCGCCCCCTCCACGCGGGGTCCGCCCCGATCCGTCCGCGCGGCGCCGCCCCCCCGGGGGGGGCCGGCGCCCCGCGGCCCACAGCGGGCGGGGTGGGGGGTACCCAGCGGCGGCGGGGTCTGGCTCAAACGG
>NZ_JBHXRU010000071.1:10767-32111 GCF_042716255.1 Streptomyces sp. NPDC058662
GGGGGGGGTGGCGTTTGTTCGGCAGCCCCTTGCCGCCGCGCACCCCCCCCCCCCCCCCCCCCGGGGGGGGCCCCCCCCCCCCCCCCCGCCCCCCCCCCCCGGGGGGGGGGGCCCGCCCCCCCGCGGCCCTCAGCGGGCGTGGTGCTGGATCCCCTGCTGCGGCGGGATCTCGCTCAACCGGGGCTTGGCGGCGCGGCGGTGGCTCGCCCGACGCCGGCGGCCCGGGAAGGGGTTGCGGCGCGCGGGGGCGCTGGGTGCCAGTGCCAGGAGGCCGATCAGGGCGAGGACCGCGACGAGGATGAGCACGGTAACGAGGGTCATGTTCCTGCCTTCCGTCGGGTTCTGACGAGCTGTAGCTACTTGTTGTTACCGAAATGCGGGCCACTAAACACAGTGGGTGATGTTTACGTCGGGCTGGAGGGGCATACGGCTTGGCGTAAGGCTTTTCTACCGCTTGGAGTGATGACTGTGTCCGGTGAGGAAAAGACCCAGGCCAAGGGCGAGCAGGTCAAGGGCAAGGCCAAGGAGGCCGCCGGCCGTCTCGTGGGCAACGAGCGCCTGACCGCCGAGGGCCGCGCCGAGCAGACCAAGGGCGACGCCCGCGAGGCCAAGGAGAAGGTCAAGGACGTCTTCAAGGACTGACGCGGTGATGTGCGCGGGGGGCGGGCCCACGACCGGGTCCGCCCCCCGCGCACGCCACCGCGCCCGCCCCGCATCCGGCGTGAGAGACGCCCCGGCCACCCCACCGTGCGGGAACACCCCCACCGTCGGACGCAGCCCGCAGCCCGCAGCCCGCAGCCCGCAGCCCGCGAAAGTCCGCGGCGGCCGCGCCACCGGCGGGGCGGAGCCGCTCACGCCGCAGGCTCCTCCTGCCCCGGGCTGTCGGCCCCGCCCGCCGTGAGACCCACGCTCAGAGCCGCGAGCCCCGTCGCCAGGGCCCGGCGCCCGTCCGAGGTCATCGCCTCGAAGGCGTGGGCCAGCGCCCGCGCCCGGTTCTCCCGTATCTGCGCGAGGTGGGTCTCGCCCGCCGGCGTCAGCCGCAGGGTGACCTCGCGGCCGCTGTGCGCGCAGGAGTGCCGGGTCAGGAAGCCGATGGCCTCCAGCCGGTCGCACAACCGCGTCACCGAGGGGGCGGCCGCACCCAGGAGATGCGCCAGGGCGCGCATCCGCAGGCCCGGCTGACGGTCGACCAGGTACATCAGGCGCAACTGCGCGGGCGACGCGGCGCCGACCGCGGCGCTCTGGCGGGCGTTCTCCCACACGACGTCGAGGAGTTCGACGATGTCGTTGACGGAACGTGCGGCGTCGTTGTCGATACCGCGTGGCCCGGGGGCCGGTGCCGGCATCTGCCCTCCCTCCGCTGGAGCGGCCCGCCCGGCGCTGCCGCTCAGACGGGGGTGTCCGGCCCGCCCGAACGGGCCGGTATGGATTCCTGCGGGGCTGCGGACCGTCTCTGCGCCCCGAAGGAGCCGGACCGCTCACCCGTACCCGCTGCGGCGGCGGTGAGGTGGCTCAGCGTACCGGTGACCCGCAGCATCCGGTCCAGCTGCACGGGCCGCTCCTCCAGGTGCAGGCGCACACCCGCGGCGTCGGTGAGCCGGCGGACCATCAGCAGGGCCGACAGCCCACTGGAGTCCACCGACACCAGGCCCCCGCAATCGAGGTGCAGATCCCGCGGCGCACACCGCTCCCGCGGTTCCCGCGGCGGGGCGGGCTCCGTCAGCACGTCGGCCACAGCGGCCAGGAGCACGTCGGCCGCATGGCGGTCGAGGTCCCCGCGCAGCTCGATACGGACGGTGTCACCCGCGTCCGCGCGCGTCAGGCGCGGAGGAGGGCAGGGCGCATGGGTCATACGGAGGTCCCGGCGGAGGTGAGAGGGATACGGGTCAGGCGCGCGGCGCCGGATCGCAGGATGGCGGCGGCCCGCGGGAAGTCCCGCAGCTCGCGGCCCAGCAACTCCAGCGCCGGGGGCAGCGTCCGGGCGGGGACGCCCCGCGCGGCGAGGACGCCGGCGGTCCAGTGGAGGAACTCGCCGAACAGGTCCTCGTCATCGGTGTAGAGGGCCGCGGCGAGGAACTCCACCATGTGCGACAGGTCTTCGGCCGTCCGCTCCCGCTGGACCTCGCTGTAGTCCCGCACCGCCGCGAAGGAGGACTCCAGCCCGGTGAAGACCGTCCGCACCAGATGCGGACGGCTGCGGGTGACCAGCGTGTACTCCTGGTCGGCGAGATGCGGGAGGTCGTCGATGGCCTGGTGGTCCGGCTGGGGGCGCGGCAGCGGACCGGCCGCCAGCGCCCGCGCGGCGCCACGGCCGTCGGGCGCCCAGGCATCCGCGCCCAGCAACCGGGCGTAGCGGCCGTCGCGCCCGAAAGCGGCCCCGCCCACCAGCACGGGCGTACCGGCCCCCTGGCAGGCGGTGATCGTGGCATGCGCGGCGGGCAGGCGGGTCGCGATCGAGCTGGACAGGGCCACGACGTCCGGCCCGGTCCGGTGGATGTGCGCGACGAGATGCGAGGTGGGGACCTGGGCGCCGAGGTAGTCGACCTGCCAGCCCCGCAACCGCAGGACCTCCGCCAACAGCCGGGCCGGCAGCCCGTGCCACTCCCCGTCCACGCACGCCACCGCCACCCGGCCCCGCACCGGTCCCGTACGCGCCGCCGGGTACTGGGCGACCACGGCGACGGCCCGCTCGCTGATCGCGGTCGCGGCATGCTCCTGGGCGACGCCGATACGGTCGGCGGCCCACTGCGCCCCGACCCGCCCCTGGATCGGCGCGATCACATCGAGGAGCACGCCCTCCGCGTCCACCCCGTCCTCCAGCGCCCGGCGGACCACCGCGGTCGCGGCAGCCTCGTCACCGCGGACGACGGCCTCCCACACACGCTCCGCCAGGAGTTCGAAAGCCGCCGGCGCGGCCGCGTCAACGGTCATGCGGTGAACCTGCCCCGGGTGCGCCCGTTCACCGCGCTCAAGTGGTTGGTACGCGGAGCCGAGATCACCACCACCGCCATGTCGTCGTGCCGACCGGACCCCACCCACTGCGACGCCAGCATCTGCACCCGCTCCACCACCGCTTCGGCGGGCAGCCCCGCACACTCCGACAGCGCCCGCCGCAGACGCTCCTCCCCGAACATGGACCCGCCCAGCGGCCCGCCGCGCGCCTCGGTGATCCCGTCCGTGTACAGCACGCACGTCTCACCCGGCGCCAGCGTCACCCCGGCCGTCTCGGTGGTCACACTGGGCAGCGCGCCGACCAGCGTGCCGTGCGTCGGCGCCTCCTCGACGCTGCCGTCCGAGCGCAGGATCAGCGGAGCGGGATGGCCCGCGCTCGTCAGCCGCAACCGCACCTCGTTGCCCTCCCGCACCGCCGACGCCAGCACCATGGTGGCGAAACGCGCGTTGTCGGTGTTCAGCAGCGAGGTGTTCAACAGGCTCAGCATCCGCTGGTGGTCGTCCGCCATCGGCAGCAGCGCGTGCATCGTGTTGCGGATCTTCCCCGTCATCACGGCGGCTTCCAGACCCTTGCCGCACACGTCACCCAGGACGACGAGCGAGGCCTGCCCCTCCACCGTCGCGGGGTGCACGTCGTAGAAGTCCCCTCCCACCCGCTCGTGGTCCTGCGAGGGCCGGTAGCCGCCCGCGTACTCCACACCCGAGACCTGGTGGAGCGCCGGGGGCAGCAGCGCCCGCATCAGCGTGTCGGTGATCGAGGCCTGCTCCGCGTACAGGCGGGCGGCCGACATGGCCGCGCCGGCCCGGGCCGCGAACAGCCGGGCGAAGACCTCCTCGCCCTCCGTGAACGTATCGCTGCCGCTCCCGCGCAACAGGACGAGGGCGCCCGCCGGCACCCCGTGCCCCGGCAGCGGAGTGATCACGATCGACCCCACCGCACCGAACCCCGGAGGGACCAGCCAGGCCGGCGCGGTGGCCGGATCGATCCAGCGCGAGGGAACGGGAGGAAAGCCCTGCAACGCCTCACCCAGCCCCGGCACCTGCTCGGGATCGGCCGCCACCCGGGACCTCGTCGCGCTCCCGCCCCGCAGACAGGTCACCACCGGCAGCTCCCGTCCGCGCGAGGGCGCGATCACCAGCGCGGCGTCCGCGAGGTGCTCACCCGCCATCTGCGCCGTGACGTCCATGCACCGCTCCAGATTCAGCGAGGAGAGCAGCAGATTGGACGCCTGGGTCAGGAACGCGGTGCGCTCCCGCTCCATCCGCAGCGCCTCACGGGCCAGCCGGTGGTCGGTGTCGTCGACCAGCCACCACACCACCGTCCCGTCGCCGCGCACCGTCGGATGCGCCTCGTACGCCCGGTCGCCGATCGGGCCCCGCACCGCCGGACCGGCGTCCGCCCCGGGCTGCCGCCCGGGAACCGGCGCCAGGCACCGCGTATGGGCCGAGGCCAGCCACGCGGGCACCACGTCCGCCATCGGGCAGCCCGGGCGGGCCGCGGGGAAGATCAAGCCGGCCGCCTCGTTGACGGACACCAGGACCGAACGGGGGTCCGCCACGAGCACGGGGTAAGGGGCCTCACTCCACGCGACGGCCGCCGCGGTCGGAGGGGGAACTGGCTGGGTGGAATTCACCAAACGTCGAAGGCCCGCTGCGCGAACCCCTCACCTCATCGCCTCGAAGAAAATACTTGCCTTCCGGCAACCATCCTCCATCGGCCGACTCCGCCGCAACCACGCGCCCCACGCGCCGCCCTCCCTCACCGCACGCACACCGGAAGGGCACGCTTTCTCCGCCACCCAGCAGCCCAAACCGTGACAGTCCTCACCCCGATCCGCCCTCCAGGCCCGCTCCGACCGCCCCCGGGTGCTCGCCGCGGTCCCCGCCGCGCCCCGCGCCGCGGCCGTCCCGGCGCCCCGCCCCGCGGCGGGACCGCCCTCTCCGCCGCCGCGCCACCACGCCCCGCCCGCAGACCAGTTGGCCCCGGCGCGGCGCCCGCCCGAGCCCGCGGCGCCGTACGGCGCGGGGGCGGCCCCGTACGGCGCGGGGGCCCGGGGGAGGGGCGCGGCGCCACCGCGCAGGACCCCCGCCGCAGCACTGTCGTGCCGTCGCGGCGCCCGATGTAGGAAGATGGCGACGTGATCGGAGACGAACCCGTGGTCACCGCGACCACGCACGACGGCATAACGGTCGTCCGCCTGCGCGGCGACCTCGACGAGGACAGCGCACCCGCCCTGGCCCGTACCCTCGCCGAGGCCGCGGCGAGCGGACGGGCCCGAACGGTGGTCGACCTCTCCCTGACCACCTTCGCGGACTCCTACGCCCTGCACGCCCTGCTCGATGCCCGAACGACCCACGAAGCGGCCGGAACGGCGCTCGTCCTCGCCGGCCCGCTGCGGCCGGCGATCCGCCGGCTGTTCGACATCACCGGCACCGGATCCGCGTTCCGTATGACGGACAGCCTGGAGACCGCGATGACATGCTGAGCGCCCCGATCACCGTGCGAACCGGTGTGTGCCGCATGACCCGAACGACCCCGGGCAGGTGATGACGGTATGAACCCGCCCACCGCCGACGACACCCGCGAGCCCGCGTGCCGCGGGAACACGTCCGGTGCCCCCCCGAGCACGGCAGCCGCGGCCCGCGAGCGGGTCGGCGCACTGCTGCGCCGCGCGGGCATCAGCCTCGACAGCGTCACCGCCGCGGACGCCCTCCTGGTCACCTCGGAACTCGTCACCAACGCGATCCGCCACGGCGGAGGCGTCACCGCCTTCCACGCCGACATCACGGACGACGCCCTGCACCTGTCCGTGGCGGACCCCAGCCCCCGAACGCCCTCCGTCCGCACGCACAGTCCGGCCCAACCGGGCGGCTTCGGATGGCCCCTGATCCAACATCTCACCGAGCACATCGACATCAGTCGCCGCCCGGACGGCAAGACCATCACCACCACTCTCCGCCTCGCCTGACCCGACCCCCTGGTCGACGCCCGGGGGCCGGCGGGCGAGCGGGCGGCGGCGTCGCGCTACAGGTCGAGCCGGTAGGTGTGGGCGGTGTGCGTCGGCAGGTAGCCGAGGCCGTCGTTCACGCGGCGCATGTACGGGTTGTTGTCGGCCGTGTCGGTCAGCAGGCCGCCCAGGCGGGGGTGGCGGGCGCGGGCCGCGGTGATCGAGGCGGCCTTCATCCAGCGGGCGAGGCCGCGGCCCCGGTGCTCGGGCAGCACGGCCGTGCCGTAGTGCTGGGCGTCGCCCGTCCCGCTGCCGGGGACGGCCAGTTCGGTGAAGCCGACGACGGCGCCGCTCGCGCGGTCGACGGCCGCAACCGTGTGCAGGACGTCCCCGCGGGCCGCGACGGCGGCGGCCGCCGCCCGTACCCGGTCGAGGTCCCAGACGACCGTGCCGTAGTCGAGGTCGCCCATCGGCATGTCGTCCATGGCGCGCCGTGATGCCACGAAGCTGTCGGCGAGTTCGTCGGGCACCGTCCCCTCCCAGGCCGTCAGCCGGTAGCCGGTGTGCGGGCTCCCGACCAGAGCGGTGAGCGCGGGGAGGTCCGCCTCGGCCAGCGGGAGCCGAGCGTAGGTGAGGGCCAGCGCGGCGCGGAAGCCGCGGGCGAGGAGGAAGGCGGCGCCGGGAGTACCGGCCGCGGCCTGGGCGGTGACCGTGGAGCGGCCGTCCCGGCGGGCGGCGGCGACGGCGGCGTCGAGCAGCAGGCCGCCCGCCCGCGCGCGCCGCTCGGCGGGGTGGACCTGGACGTCCACCTCGGCGAGGTGGCCGCGATCCTCCCCGGCGAACAGGCGCAGGAAGGCGTAACCGGCGGGGGTGCCGTCGGGAGCGGAGGCCAGCCAGGCCAGGCGGCGGCCGGCGGAGGTCTGCTCGGGGTCGGTCAGGGCGGTGATGCGCAGGGACAAGCTGTCTCCGTCAGGGGAAGGGACGTACGGGAGCGGGGGCGGGGGAGGGGCGGCGGGGGTCACCGGGCCCAGGGCAGGACGCGGGTCCCCTCGGTGCCGGGTACGCGGATGACGCCGTCGGCGCGCATGGCGACGTGGGCCTCGGCGGCGTGCGGGGCGTGGATTCGGCGCAGCACGTCCGGCGCCAGGACGAAGGTCTGCCCGGCCGTGACCTCCTCGGTGCGGCCGGCGCAGGTGACGTGCAGGACGCCGGCGGTCAGCGTCCAGACCTGCTCGCGGTCGGCGGCGTGCTCGGGGCCGCTCTGGCCGGCCTCCATCGCGACCGTCCAGGTACTGAGCTCCGTGCTGCCCCGGCTGGGGGTGGCCAGAGCGGTCATGCGGGCGTTCGGGGACTCGGTGACGCTCTCCGCGGTGGGGGTGATCACGAGCACGGCGGGGCCGGCGGGCTCTGCGGGACCCTCGGGCTCGGCGGGCTCGGCGGGGCCCTCGGGCTCGGCTGCTGCGGGTTCGTCCGCAACGGCCCATTCGACGAACTGGACGACGACCCCGTTCGGGTCGGTCAGCTGGAACAGCCGCTCGCCCCAGGGCTCTTGGCGCAGCGGCATGGTGATCGTGGCGCCCGCTTCGCGCAGACGCCGCTCCTCGGCCTCGATGCCGGTGACGGTGAGGGCGAGGATCAGGCCGGTGGCGTGCCGGTCGCGCTGCTCGGGCGGGAGTACCTCGCTGCCGCGGCGCAGCAGCACCACGTCGGCCGCGGCGTCACCGCGGGTCAGGGACGCGAACCCGTCGGCGGCCATGGTGACCTCGTAGCCGAGGTGGGCGCAGAAGAACGCACGCGAGGCGTCCACGTCGGCGACGGTGAGGGAGAGGGTGGAGGCGGTGACGTTCAGGGTGACTCCTGGTCAGGTACGGGCATGACAGGGGGAGGAGAAGGGAGGCGAGGACAGGGGAGGCCGCGGGGCCGGATCCCGAGCCGGACGAGAATCTGTTCAGTCGGGCGAATTTTGCGACAGACGTAACTTTCACACGGCGATCAAGCTCCGTCAAGGATAATTTTGCCCTTGGTGTAAGTTTTCTTCATGGCTACCGAACTGGGACTCCGCGAGTCCAAGAAGCAGGAGACCAGGCACCTGATCTCCGCCTGCGCCACCAGGCTCTTCATCGAGCAGGGCTTCGAGCAGACCACCATCGCCGAGATCGCCCACGCCGCCCGCGTCGCCAAGAAGACGGTCAGCAACTACTTCCCCCGCAAGGAAGACCTGGCCCTCGACCACCACGAGGCGTTCACCCAGGGCCTGGCGCGATGCGTCGCCGAACGCGCCCCCGGCCAGGAGCCGCTCACCGCCATCGGGCACACGTTCCGCGCCGCCCTGCTGGAACACAGCCCCGTCGTCGGCTTCACCGGCCCCGCGGTCGCCCGCATGGTCACCGACAGCCCCACCCTCACCGCCCGCCTGCGCGAACTGCACGACCAGCGCGAGCAGGCACTCGCCGCGGCACTGGCCGCCGCGGCCCCCGACGCCGTCCCCGCCATCGCACCCCGCGCCGCCGCCGCCCTCATCGCCGCCGCCGACCGGCTGCTGTTCCGGCGTATCCAGGAACTCACCCTGGCCGGCCGCACCGACGACGAGATCGAGGCCACGCTCCTCCCCGAGGCCGACCACGTCCGCGCCCTCCTCGGCGCCGCCCTCGACCACCACCCCACCGCCGTGAGCGCCTGACCCGACCGGGAGGCAGGCCGCGAAACGCCTGCCCACCCACCCGATCCGACCCGGCTCGACGCCGGCAACGCCACACCCCCCGCCCGCCGAAGCCCCGAACCGCCCGGCCGAACCGAGGGCCCACCGGTCCAGGGGCAGCCGGCAGCCAGCAGCAGGCCAGGGGCAGCCGGCAGCCAGCAGCAGGCCAGGGGCAGCCGGCAGCCAGCAGCAGGCCAGGGGCAGCGGACAGTCGGCAGCGGGCCAGGGAGCGCGCCGAAGGCCGACTAACCCACGGCCCGCTTCACCAACTCGGCGATCCGCGCCTCCGCCTCCGGTGTGACCTCGGCCAGGGCGAAGCCGGCCGCCCACATGGGGCCGTCGTCCAACCGGGCCTCATCGCTGAAACCGAGCGTCGCGTAGCGGGCCTTGAACTTCTCGGCGCTCTGGAAGAAGCAGACGATTTTGCCGTCCAGCGCGTAGGCGGGCATCCCGTACCAGAGCTTGGGCGCCAGCGCCGGAGCGGTGGCCGTCACGACCGCGTGGACGCGCTCGGCCATGACCCGGTCCGACTCCCGCATCTCCGCGATCTTCGCGAGCACATCGCGCTCCGCCTCCGCCGCCTTCTCCGCCTTCGAGGTGCGTCGGGCCCCCTTCTTCAGCTCCTGGGCGTGGTCCTTCATCGCGGCCCGCTCCTCGGCCGTGAACCCCTCGTGCGTGCCACCGGTTCCACTCATGGCGCTCCCCCTCGGCGATCTCCGTGTGGATCTTGAACGGCACCCTACGACCCCCAACCCCCCACGGCTACCCGTCCGCACGCACCTCCGACATCACCCCGACCTGGCACGCCCGCCACCGCGGCCGGAACAACCGTCCCGCCCCCCGTCGAGCCGCAGACCAGGACGCCGCTGACGCTACGTACGGGGCTCCCAGCGGAATGTGCGGACCGGATCCACGAGAACAGGGCCGTCCACGCGGCCGTCAGCGCGACGCGGGCCAGCGCCGCGCCCGGCGTCAGTTCGGCCGTCCAGCCCGAGCGCGCTGACACCGCAGTTCCTGACCACCAGGTCAGCCAGGGGCCGCTGATGCCAGGCGCGGCGCGGGCCGCGGCACGCCGCCGGCCGAGGTCCCGACGATCCGGTTCTGGCAGACAGTCCACGTGTCTGCCAGAACCGGACCACTGTCCCATTTATCAGATTGCTGGAGGAAGTGCCATGTCTGTGCTCATCGAGAAGGTCAACGCGGGCGTCGGCCGGCACGTCGACGGTCCGGTCGCCCCCGTGATGGCGACCCCCGCCGCGTTCACGGTCGGCTTCATCGGCGGCGCCAAGGCGACCGCCCCACTCCGTCGTCCCGGGCCCCGCCCGGGACGACGGACGACTGGAGACAGGGCCCGGCCGCGGCCGCGAGACATGGCCGACCAGACCGCAGGCCAGGACCCGGCCACCACCCCCTGGGAGGATGTCCGTTCGGGAATGTGCCAAGGGGAGGGCAGAGATGAGCGGGCAGGGATCCGCAGGGAACGAGCCGGCCGGGAACACGCCGCCGAAGAGGTGGCAGCCGATTGCGGTGCCCGGCCCGGAACCTGAATGGGGGCCTGCGCCCGGGTACCAGGGGAATCCGAATCCCGCGTTGCAGTACGGGATGTGGGACTCGATGGCCCTCTCCCACCGGCCGATCGGTGTGCTTCCACCACCTTTCCAGGCGTACGCGGACCGGCTGGTGCTGAACGTGGAGCAGAGCTGGGAAGACCTGGGATGGGTGGACGTCGCCACGTTCCGCCTGGGCCGGCGCTTCTTCGTCCTGAGCCAGTTCACCGACGTGCAGGACACGGGCGTCACCGTGTGGCTCGACCGCCGGCACACCGACGACGAGGCCTCCCTCGCGGTGCTCGTCGAGACCCTGGGCATCCCGGCCGACCGCGTACGCGACATCACCTGGTCGCCGCACCCCGTGGTCCAGCGCGAACTGCTCTCGCCACCCCGACCCGAGGGCGGCCCGGGCTCATCACGACGGCCACGTTTCCTCAGGAGGCTCCTCAGGAGGCGCAGCCGTCCAGCGGCCGACTCCGCCGACCACTAGGAGCGGAGACCGCCCCACCGGCACGGGTTGCCGGCGAGAGCCCCCGCCCACCGCACACCCCTTGGCCCCCTCGGCCCTCCTTGGCCCATCCGGAGGACCCGGCGGTGCGCCGATGCCCGCAGGAGCGGACGGCACGGGCAGGCTCGGAGCCCGTACGCGAACCACCCCAGCCAGCCCAGAGCCCGGACGGACGACCCCGATGAGCGCACTGCACGCGGCGGCGGCGCCACGCGAGCGGGAACGCCGCCACGCCGCCTGGCTGGAGCTGTTCTTCGACCTGGTCTTCGTGGCCTTCGCCGCCCAACTCGCCCACGAACTGCACGGCGACCCGGGACTGCGCGACTTCGCCGTCTTCTTCGGACTCTTCTTCCCACCCTGGTGGATGTGGGTCAACCTGACGGTCTCGGCGAACCTGTTCGAGGACGACGGAGCCCGCCGCCGACTCCTGATGCTCTTCGCCATGCTCTGCCTGGCCGCGATGGCCGCCGCGGTCCCCGAGGCCGACACCTCACGCGGCGCCGTGTACGCCCTCGGGTACGCCGGCACCCGGCTGGTCCTCCTCGGACTGTGGTGGCCCGCCACCCGCAACCCCCCACCGGACCGCGTCCCGCCCTGGCGCCCGATCAGCTACTGCCTGCTGTCCGGCCTGCTGTGGGCCGCCTCCGCCGCCGTCCCCGGGCCCTGGCGGTACACCCTGTGGGCCGTACTGATCGCCGCCGAGATGATCCTGCTGCTCAGCGCCCGCGGCCGAGGCGTCCCCGGACGGATCGACACCGGACACCTCGTAGAGCGGGTCGGACTGTTCGTCATCATCGTGCTCGGCGAGTCCGTACTGGGCCTGGTGACCTCCATGGACCAGGCATGGACCGCCCAGGCAGCAACCGTGGCCGTGCTCGGCTTCGTACTCCTGGCCGCCCTGTGGTGGTCCTACTTCGACTTCGGCTCCGCCTCGGCAGAGCTCGTACTCGGCTCGGCCAAGGGCCCGCGGGCATACCTCCTGGCACGCGATGTCGGAGGCTTCCTGCACTACTTCGTGACCGCCGGAATCCTCTGCATGGCAGCGGGACTCGCCACCGCGGTCGAGGAGTCCAGCCACGCGCACCTCCCCGTCGGGGCGGTATGGGCCCTGACCGGGGGACTGGCCCTCTACCACGCGGCCCACGCCGTGATCGCCCTGCGCCTCGGCCGCCGCGCACGCCACGTCGCGGTCTGGGCACTGCCCGGCATCGTCGTCCCCGTAGCGGTGGCCCTCGCCGCGCACGCCCTCGCACCCTGGCTGGTGGTCCTCCTGCTCACCGCCGAGGCGATCGCCCACCTGCTCTACGCCCGCACCGTGGCAGCCCGCCTCCGCAAGCAGACCGCCTAGCCCCCACCCCCGGCCCGAACCGCCGCCCGCCCCAACAACAGCACATGGCCAACCCTCACCGACCACCCGCCGGCCCTCCAGCCGGTGAGCAACCAACCCGCTGGCGCCCTTCGCACGCCGCTGACCCCGTCGGCCGGCGCCACCGGGCCGTCGCAGGCCGCGTCGCCCGTTCAGGCGATGACGGGGTGTCACCACGCGGCTTCGGTCGATTACCGAACACACCTGTGCAAGGTTGATCGGCGAGCCGAACGGAACCGGACCGGGACGAACGGGAGCGGAGGTGTTAAGGCCGTGATGCCTGCCATCGCCCGTGGCCTCACGACAGCAGTGTTGATCGGGGCGCTCGCCACGTCCATGGGCTGCGGAGGCGGGGGCTCCTCGGAGTCGTCCCAAGATACGCCGGAGCAGTCGGAGCAAGCACCGGAATCCCAGGAGCCGGAGACGGAGCCGGAACCCGACCGCACGCTCTTCCCGGGGACCGGGGGCCGGCAATCCGCCCCGGTCCTCGTGCCGACCGCCTCGGTGGGCAAGCCGACGGGCGTGAAGGTGAAGTACCGCAACACCTCCGAGCAGGACGTGAGCTTCGGGGCTGTCGACGCGAGCGCGAACAGCGGGGATGCGTCGGCGGAGGCGGGGACATGCTCCGGCGTACTGCCCCCCGGCGGGGAGTGCGAGATGACGTACCAGCACATCGCCTACGAGCCGGGGCCGTACACCGGGGAGCTGACCGTCGAGACCTCGCTGGAAACGTTCACCGTGCCCCTCTCCGGGGAGGCGGTCGCAGCCGAACCCACGGAGACCGAGAACCCGCCCACCGAGACCACCGAGAGCCCGCCCACCGAGACCACCGAGCCCGAGCCCACCGAGCCCGCCGAGACGGAGCCCACGGAATCCGAGTCCGGGCTCACCTGAGGGCCGGGGCAGAGGTCAGCTCCACCCTCAGGGTGTCGTCGTCGGGCAGCACGACCGTCAGATGGTCCTCGTGGCGCGAGGCGTAGGAGACGAGGTAGTAGCGGGACGGCGCCTTCGCGAGCAGGCGGAACCCGAGGTACTGGTACCGGAAGGGACCGCTGCCGGGTCCCTTGTCCTTGAACTGGATCTTCGGGGCGTCATGGGTGAGGGGCACGCGCGAGTAGACCACCACGGGCAGGCTCTCCTGGTACCCCCCTTCGATGTCCTTCCAGGCCTCGCTCCTGCCCGCCATGGTCACGTAACGGGACGCGTCGTAGAACAGGCTCATCGTCAGCAGCCCGATCAGCAGGGCGCCGCCCACGAGCCACATCTGGTCAGCCGTCCGCGTAGGCCGGTCGGGATCCTCCCCGGCCTGATGCAGGCGCTGCTGAACGGCGAAGAACGCCAAGGTGGCGCCCAGGGCCACCACCAGGGGCGGCACGAGCTGGGTTCCCCACCAGGACTCCGGGAGCGGGTTGGGCATCCGCTCCCAGTAGAAGAACGGGAATCCCAGCAGCACCATGAGCAGGCCGCCGACCAGCAAACACCGGCACACCCTACGGCGCCGGCCCTCCTTCCCGGGGCGGGCCAGCGCGTGCCCCAACCGGCCGAGCCCCAGCAGCGCGACCAGTCCGCAGACCAGCAGGAACCACACCGGACCGAACACCGCCTCCGGGCTCTTGACCAGGTAGGCCTGGACGGAGAGCTGGAGGTCGCCCGGCGGCACGCCGAAGGTGGAGTAGTAGGCGTCCGTGTACGCGCTGCCGAAGTAGTACAGCAGTCCGATGACGACGGTTCCCGGCGCCGCGATGTACGCCGCCTTGTCCAGCAGCGACAACCGCGGAGGCGGCTGAGGGCTCCGCGGATGCGCAGGCTCCGGGCTGGGGGGTTCGTCCTGCGGCTCGGACATGGCCCCAGTCTGTCGGCCCGCGATCGGGCCTGCACGCGGGCCGGGCCACCTGGCTGACCCCGCCGCGCCCCGGACCCACCGCAGCGAGCCCAACCCCGCCGATCCTGGGCTTGCCCCGGAAGAACCGGGCAGCCGCCGTGACACCAAGTCAGTGCCCCTCAAGATCACAGCCCCTGCGGCATCCGCGTTCACCTCCCCACCTTCGCCATCTCCACTGCCGCCACCCGCCGACGTGGACGCGAAGCACTCCTGGGGGGCGCTGACCGAGGGCCTGGACGTGCCCCGGGACGCGGATCCCGGCAACCGGGCGAAGGCGCGGGAGCAACTCGGCGTGAACCGGCTCGCGCACGCCGCGATCGTCGGCGTCGTCAAGGACGTCCTCCCCGAGACGCAGGCGGGTCTCCTGGCCGGCTCCCGCCCCGGGCCCCTGCTCGCGGCCCGCTCCCGCTCCACCACCACACCCGCCGCGGACCCGGACGGTGCCGCCCGCTGACCGGGCATCGGCTGGAGAGCCTGCCGGAAATGGCTGGCAGGTGCATGACGGGTAGGTGGAGGGCGGGGCTACCTTCTTAGGGCTCCGGAGAGGCGGCTGCCCCAACGTGCGGGCCACAGACGGGCGCTGGCGGCGTCTCCAGTGCCCCGGTTTCCGCCGAGGGGCCGGGTCCCCCCCACGCATGAAGGAAGACGACCATGTCTCTGGGCACCTGGCTGAAAGTCGGCACGTCCGCCGCAGCAATGGTTCTCGCGGCGGCGACCGCCGCGACCGCGGCACCCGCACCCATACCCGACGCCACCGCAGCGGTAGTGACGCTCCGCTACGACGACAGCCGGGCCGGCGGCTGGGAAGCCGCCATCACGGCCGGGGTCGCCTCCTGGAACGCGAACGTCAGCAACGTTCGGCTGGTGGAGGCCGCGCCCGGGGTCCGGGCCGAAATCGTCATCGTGGCCACCACCGGCTGGCCCCAGGCCACCCTCGGTCCGGTCCGTCCTGGCCGACAGGTGCGAGTCGAACTCGGCGCGCAGGCTGTGAGCCAGGGGTACGACAAAACACGCATCGCTGCGCACGAGCTGGGCCACAGCCTGGGCCTGCCGGACACCAAGCCGGGGCCGTGCTCCCAGCTGATGTCCGGGTCCAGCGCCGGGACGGCCTGCACCAACGCGGTGCCCAACGCGACCGAGCGGTCCCGCGTCCAGAACGCGTACGCGAACGGCCTCGCGGCAACCGTGCCCACCGACGGCCGGGTACTCATCGACGCCCCCTGACCGGCAAGGAGCGTGTCGCCCTCTCGGGGCAGGGCCACCAACCACCAGGTGTCATCGCCGCGGATACCCGCCGGGTCGTAGTTGTCGGCCGGCCGTGGCCGGGAACCGCAGCGACTGCGAGGCCTGGGAAGAGTCGGGCACCAAGGCCGCCGTCGGTGGCGCAGTCACGATTGCCGACGGCGGCTATCCAGGGACCGGCCTCGTGATCCCTCACCGCCGCGAGCGCGGGCAGGCCGCACTCACACCTAGGAAGGAAGAGCACAACAGGTCTCACCAACAGGTCCGCGCCCGCGTCGAGCACGTCTTCGCCCGTATGAAGACGTGGAAGATTCCCCGTGACTGCCGCCTGCGAGGCGACGGCGTCCACCACGCCATGCTGGGCATCGCGCAGCTGCAAAACGTTGCCCTGACCCAGTGATTGAGAGGGTCAACCCAGCTCAGCCACGTCAGAGCCGGCAGGCTCCGGGGGCCTCTGGTGACCGCACTCCAGACGGGTTCCGTTGGCGTCAGCCACTGTGTACTCCAGCACAATCTTGGCCGGGTCGCCGTCCTCGTAGGGCCACACCGTGATGCCTCCCTCCCAGACGAAGGTGGAGAACCAGACATCGATCCCCTCGGCTTCCGGCGCGACCGTGAAGACCTCACCGGGCTTCAGATAGAAGTCCTCACCGTACGGCTCGATGAAGAGACAGAGATCGCTTTGGCCTGCGTTCTCCACGGGCAGCCTGCTGCGTCCCACTCGCCCCCCGAACCACCACTCCGATGCGCCGCTCCCCAGTATCCGCCCACACCGGCTCGCCGGACTCAAGCAGCCTTGTCCCTCCGAGTCCGTTGGGGGGACAGCCCTTGGACGCCGTCGCCGCGGCCCCCAGCACCGCCGGCGACACCCCCCCGCAGTCACACCGCCACCGCCCTCGCCAACCAGCACGGCGGATCCGCCCGCACCTGGGAACGCCTCCGTGCCCAAGCAGCCGGCCAAACCTTCTGACCGTCCGCGATGACTTGGACATCACGGGGATAGGTCGAGCGCGTCGGTCCGCTGGACAGCAGGTCCCTCCAGCACGACTCACGACGCCTGGGCGGCGCGTGCCGCACCTGCCCCGTGCGCATCTGCCCCACCCTTCCACCCGGCGACGGCCCGACCGTGGCGGCGGCCCGGGAGGGGGTCGGCTGCCGCGCGGCCGGGCCACGATGGCGGCGCGGGCCTCAGCGGCTACGGCGGACGGAACCCCATCGAACTGCAGCTCCTCGACGGCCGCGGCGTCCTGCTGCGGCTGCTCCTCGCCGAGGCGAAGGCCCGCAAGGCGCGCGAGGTGCGGCCCGCGCCGGCCGGACCCGCGGGTTCCCCAAGAATCTGGCTAAGAACGCCGAGGCCGCCATCCGCGCCGAGGAGAAATGGATGACCGCAGCGGGTGAGGAGTTCGACCCCTCCCCAACGCCCCTGCCGCTGCTGCCGAGCCCGCGAAATGGCCGTCAGGGGCCCGTGGGGCATGTCACGTTACTGATCGCAGGCGGTCACTTCTCGCCGTCAGTGATGCGCGGGGGCATTTCCGAGAGCGCGGCGGCTGGGTACGGCCTCGGGCTCGGGCTCTGCAAAAGGAGCCGGCGCGGTGCCCTCGGCGCGCGGCTAACCCCCGCGTTCCGCATTGTGCTCTCCGCCCCTCGCCGGAGTGCGCAGACTGCAACCTCGGGAGAGGTGTGCAGCGCCATTTCCGCGGACCATGCGCGGAGACCTACTCGGGAACCTCATCCTCGGCGTCGAGGATGTCGAATGCGTTCGGGACGTCGTCCGTGCCGCTCCAGCCGGGCGCGGCGAGAGCGGAGGGAGCGTCCTGTGGATGCTCGATGGTGTAGTCGCGTATGGCGCATTGCGCAGTCGAAGGTGATCTCCTCGCCGGTCGCGATGGAAAGGCGGGCTCTGGCCGGTCTCGCCCAGACGGGGCCCTGCACCTCACCCCCACCGGCCGCACCCCCGACGAACAGCCCCTCGACCCGACCCAGGCCCCGGCCGAAGCGGCGTGACGCGGATCTCACGACTTGCTGCTCGTCTGACGGCAACGCCGTCAAGGGCGGCGGCAACTGACGTCCGACAGAGAAAAATTCGGCTCCACCTCCGCACAAGGACCGCCACCTGATGCCCTCTTCCTCTCACCGCCGCTTCCCAGCCCGTCGCCGTCTCGCCCTGGCCACCACGGGACTGGTCACCGCGGCGGGCCTCGGCGTCCTGCCGTTCGCCACGCGCGCCGATGCGGGTGCCGTCGATCTCGCACACGCCGGCTTGGCCGCCCAGGACGGCTGGGCGTCGAGCGGCTCGGGCACCACCGGCGGGCAGGCCGCCGACGCGGCGCACGACGTCACCGTCACCACCCGGGCCGAACTGGTCAAGGCTCTCCGCGCCGGCCCGTCCGGCGCGTCGAGGATCATCCGGGTGAAGGGCCGGATCGACGCCAACACCGATGACCAGGGACGCCCCCTGACCTGCGCCGACTACGCCAAGGGCACCGGCTACGCGCTCACCGCCTATCTCAAGGCCTACGATCCCGCGGTGTGGGGGCGCTCCAAGCTGCCCTCCGGCACGCAGGAGTCCGCTCGGGCTGCGGCGCAGGCGAAGCAGGCCGAGCGGGTCAACATCACCGTGCCGTCCAAGACCACGATCATCGGCGTGCCCGGCACCGATGCGGGAATCACGGGCGGCAGCCTGGTGGTGCAGAAGGCGGACAACGTCATCATCCGCAACCTGACCTTCGCCGACACCCGCGACTGCTTCCCCCAGTGGGACCCCACGGACGGCTCCGACGGCAACTGGAACTCCGCCTACGACGCCGTCACCCTGCGGGAGGCGACGCACGTGTGGGCCGACCACAACACGTTCACCGACAGCCCGCACTTCGACGCCTCGAACCCGCGCTACTTCGGCCGCGAATACCAGGTCCACGACGGAGCACTCGACATCACGAAGGCCTCGGACCTGGTCACCGTCTCGTACAACCGCTTCGCCGACCACGACAAGACCATGCTCATCGGCAGCAGCGACAAGGACACCAAGCTCCGTGTCACGCTGCACCACAACGTCTTCCAGGGCATCGTCCAGCGTGCGCCGCTGGCCCGGGTGGGACAGGTCCACCTCTACAACAACCTCTTCGACACCACCCCGCGCAACGGCTACGTCCACAGCTACAGCGTGAACGCGCGCGCCGGCGTCCAGATCGTGGCGCAGAACAACTACTGGACGCTCTCCTCCGACCGGAAGGCCTCCCAGCTCCTCTCGGGCGACGGCACGGGCGCCTTCGCCGGCAGCGGGAACATGGTCAACGGCCAGGTCACCGACCTCGTCGCCGCCCACAACGCCGCGAACAAGAAGAAGATCAAGCCCGAAGCGACGTGGAAGCCCACCCTCGCCAGGGGACTGGAGTCCTCAGCGGCGGGCCTGCCCACCTCCCTCGCCCGCAGCGCGGGCGCGGGCATCCTGAAGTAACCCACCGCCCCGGTGCCCAGCCAGCCACCCCGGCGCCCGGGCACCGGGGCGAGTCACTACCTGCTCTCTCCTCGGCGCCGCTTCGCCCCGCGGTCATGCGGTCGCGTCCTGCTCGGTCTCGACGAGGGCGCGGTACAAGGTCGGCAGACTGGAGTGCCCGCCCTTGTGCTCGCCCCGGCTGAGGACGTCCCGTGCCCCTGCTCGTTGACCCTTGCCACTGAAGTCAGACCACTGCACGGTTCGTGCCATCGAACCTGGACGCCCTGGTCAGACCTCTTCCGCACCAATCGACGGCTCCGGAGATTCACGGTCGCCGGGACCTAGCTGCTCAGCGATGTTGTTCCACATGAAGCCGTCTCGCCAGCCCGGCTTCGTGCCGGCCCAGCCCAGCAGCGCCCCGCGAACCTTCTCCTGAGAGATCGTCTGCGTCTGGTAGTGCAGCTCAGCCACGCCGTCGCGATATTCGAGTTGGTAGGTGTTGTTCCCACGGAGCAGCACCTGGATATACCAACTGCCGGGCCGCTCCTCATCCACCCGCTCCAGGACCAGGTGAGCATCGCCCGATCATCCACCAAGGGTGTGACACCGCTGCTTGATGCCCTGACCAAGGGAGTCACCTTGGATGGCATGAACCGCGCCGTGGTCCAACTTCAGTGGCAATCGGTCCAAGTTCGGTGCCACTCACGGAGCTTGGCCGCCGTACGGCGGGCCGCTGACCCCCGCCACCGCTCGGCAGCCGGGCTGTTCCCACTGCCGTGCCCAGTCGACGCCGAGCTCGGCGAAGGCGGTGAGCTGCGCCGAGTCGAGATTGTCGCGGCGGGCCTTGATGTTTCGAGACTGCCTGGAACCTGACCACTCCCGAATTGCGACAGGCCCGAGCCCGAGCGTGGCTGGAGGGGGACCTCCAGCCACGCCAGCGGCAGACCTGGAGCGGACCGTTGAACCAACCCGTGCAACGAACAGCTCCGGAGCCCGTGCGATCGAGGTTCGCGGCTGCGGAACTGGACGCCTACGCAATGCCGTTCGGTCACCTGGACACCAGTCAGGTGAGGGTGGCGAGCCGACCCCACGTCATCGGCCCCGACGCGGAGCTCGTCGTCGGTACCGACGAGCGATTCCGCCCGTTGCTCGTCAGGTCCTGCCGGCCTGCCTGCCTGCCGTGCGTGCCGTGCCGTCGCCGTGCTGACAGGAGTCGATCGCGCCCGACGCACCCCAACCACCCTTCCCGGACAGCCTCGTGTCGTTCTGCCACGCGCACAAATGGACATTTCGTGAGATAGTGGAACCGTAGCGCCATTGCTCCGACCTCCGACTGGAGGAGGGCTGACCTGGAAGCCATGGCGTCGTTTTGGCAGCGCTTCTCACTTCGCGCATTTGCCCGACCCGACCTACAAATTTCGCCGAACATCGGCACGTCTCGAAGTGGTTGACGGACGAACCTCGTGAGTCGGCCGTGCTGAAAGCCGCCCGGCAACACGCGTCATCGGGCCGATGCGCCTGGCGAGCGGTTGCATCCATGCGGGGGCAGGCCACCTTCCACTCGGGTTCACGCCTACCGATGGATCGCTGGACGCCCATCCCCTCCCCGGAGAATCGAGAAGCCGAAGGGAACAATTCCATGGCACAGGCAATGATCGCTGCCGCTCCCGAGATCACGGAACTGCCCACGGTAGCTGCCGGCGAGCAGGCGGAGGGGCTGCAGGTAGTACAGGACTTCCTGTTCCAATTCGGTTATCTGCCGGATCCGAACAGGACGAGCAGGCTGGACGAGACCACCTCTTGCGCTCTGAAAAAATATCAGGAGTTCCATGGTATCCCCGTCACGGGCGCGTTCGATGAAAGTACCCGTTCGTTGATGGCGCAGCCTCGATGCGGCATACCTGATCTTCACGATGGTGCGAGGTTTGCCACGGCATGCCCATGGAATCGCCGGAATCTCACTTTTGCCTTTGATGCCGGCACCTCAGATATCTTGGGAAACCAGGAGTTCACCGCCGTGCGCAATGCCATCCAGACATGGGCGGGAGTTGTCAGATTCAACTTCCGGGAGGTGGCGACTACCCAGAATCCCGATGTAATGATCGGCTGGCGATCGGCCAATGATCCCGACTTGAGCATGGTTGGAAACGCCATCGCACACGCGGACTTCCCACCTGGATGCGGAGTCATCAACAACACCCTCCCGAGGCCCGTCCACTTCGACAACACGGAACATTTCTGGGCCATCGGAGCGGTAGCGGGTCGCTTGGACGTGCAGTCGGTCGCCCTGCATGAACTCGGTCACATCCTGGGCCTTCAGCATTCTGTGGCCACATCCGTCATGGCACCAACCTTCGGGACAGGGAGAACCAGGACAACTCTCACCCTGGACGACATAAACAGCACTCGTGCCCTGTACGACTGGCTGGGATGGGAATCTCTGGGTGGAGCACTCAGCAGCGACATCGCGACCGGCGTCAACGCGGACGGCCGCATAGAGATTTTTGCCCGCGGCACCGACAATGCGGCCTACCACAAATGGCAGATCACGGCGAACAGCAACAACTGGACGAGATGGGAGCCCCTCGGTGGCGCGCTCACCACTAACATCGCCACGGCACGTAACGCGGACGGCCGCCTAGAGATTTTCGCCCGCGGCACCGACAGCGCGGCCTACCACAAATGGCAGATCACGGCGAACAGCAACAACTGGACGAGATGGGAACCCCTCGGTGGCGGGCTCACCAGCAACATCGCGACCG